>NZ_CP150269.1:1697500-1992500 GCF_037976825.1 Paenibacillus sp. FSL K6-1330 | reverse complement strand
TGTCTTAACCCTTGATCCAGGGATTGTGGCGCTTGCCTTTTGATGAGACTTGAGGCTTGCGTGATTTCTTGGCTGCAGTTCTTGTTTTATTAGCTTGCTGACGATGGACTTTGGCTCTTTCCTTAGCATTCTCTTCAATGGCGGTATCTCTCGATACGGATGGTTTCGTATCGTTCTCAACTTCACTGCTGATCGACATATTGGATTGCTTCGCTTCGAATGGAGCCGACGGATTGAATGCCGAATCGAGCTGCTGGTCATTTTGCCGATCATACCAGTTCTGTTCATATGGATTTTCAAATGGAGGATATGCTCCTTGAGTTCCCATGAGTTCGGACGGATATCCGTATGGCCTAGCATTGTAGTCCATTCCACCCTGCCAAGGTTGATACGGTACCGCCATGTCCGGTGCATGCTGATAATGCCCGTGTTGCGGCATGTTATAGTGCGGACTAACTTCTCCCCCGTGGCATCCGCAAGGAGACGGGACATAACCATATGTCGGCGCTGTATGATGATGCTCAGGATATGGATGGTAATCGGAACCCATATTCCCTGTATACGATTCGGTGATTGAGAACTGGGAATATTCCAAGCTCATTGGCTGTTCAGAAACACCCGGATATCCTGAAGCTGCATCTCCCCAGCCTTCATTATAGGAAACGGGCATCGCTTCCTGCGGTATATGGTGATACGGATGAACGGCTGTGCCGTAATCGGAACCATGCCAATGTTTAGGTTCATGGCAACCACATGGCCCTTCATGAAAACCACCGTATGGAGGCATCATAAATGCAGGCGCTTCTTGAAAAGGAAACTCCGGACATGGATGCGGCATCATATGAAGTGGCATCTCCGCAAATGGCGGACATGGTTCGGCCATGGGATGGATTGGGTGAGGTAACGGCATGGTTTTAACAGGGTACGTATACTCAGGTTCTATTGGCTTATATGGCGGTTTAAAATCTGATTTAAATTCAGGTTTAAATTCCGGCTTGAAATCAGGCATGATTGCAGGCATGATTGCAGGCTTTTTAAAATCAGGCATGACTTCCGGTTTCTTTACTTCTGGCAGGATCTCTGGTTTCATGACTTCCGGCAGGATGACCGGCTTCTTGATTTCAGGTAAAATCTCCGGTTTGTACTCCGGTTCGAATTTCTTAGGCTCCTCGGGGAAAGGCGAAATCTCAGGAAGTTTCGGCAAAATCAGCGGCTCGGGCTCCTTAACTTCCGGAACAACCGGAGGCTGCTCGATCGGCGCTGTGATTTCTTCCTTTACTCCTGTGTAATCCTTGCTGCCCGGCTTCTTCTTGCCCGGGTTCAAACCACTGCCACTGCTCATCGAACCCCCGTCATCTGCGCCCGACTCCGAATATACGCCTGATGAAGGGATGTTCACGACCTCTCCCACCAGCAGGGCATTCGGATTTTTAAGCTGCGGGTTGGCATCAATGATTTCTCTCAGGGTTACGCCCCATGCCTTCGACAGTTTCCAGAGGGAGTCCCCCTGCTTTACCGTATGCTTATGGATAATGGGTTGGCTGCCGCCTGGTACCGGAACAGGCTCTGTCGGTAATTTGATTTTGGCACCGACATCGAGCTTATTCGGATCCACCAGCTGTGGATTGGCATCGATGATTTTCGCTAAAGGAACGTCGTATTTTTTGGACAGCTCATATAGGGTGTCGCCTTCCTTGACGATGTGTATCTTCACGCCGCTAAAACCTCCTACACTCTTCTAGGCGTCATGTTATTCGCCCGCTTTCGTTACTACATCCTATGCACGGAATAGGCGATTGACATCCCTCTGGGCAAAAAAAATCCTTTCATCGACATGAAAGGATTTTTTAAGTCGTTTATTTAGCTGTCCAAAAACGTTAGGATTCCCACACTTTATAACCGTCTTGATCCACAATTTTGCGGAATTCCTCGAGCAATTGAAGCGTAATTGGACCAGCCTGCCCTTTTCCGATCATCCGTCCGTCAATTTCGCGAGCGGCGATGACCTCGGCGGCGGTTCCTGTAAAAAATACCTCGTCTGCAATATATACGTCATGCATGCTGAAAGGCTCTTCCTTCAATTTAATGCCGAGTTTATCGCACAAATCAATAATCGCCTGACGTGTAATGCCTTCAAGCGCACCAAGGTAGCACGGTGGCGTGGTGACCACGCTGTTTTTCACGATAAAAATATTGTCCCCGGAGCCTTCCGTCACATATCCTTGTGCGTTCATCATGATTGCTTCATCCGCTCCCGCAAAGTTGGATTGTATCTTCACAAGAATATTGTTCAAATAGTTCAGAGACTTGATTTTCGGATTGAGCGCATCCGGAATGTTACGGCGCTGAGCTACGGATACAGCCTTCAAACCGTTCAGATAGGCTTCTTCAGAGTAGATCGCCAGCTGTTCCACAATGATCAACACCGTTGGTTTAGGGCAGCGACGCGGATCCAGACCCAGATTGCCTGCACCTCGGGATACTACGATACGGATGTACCCGTTTCGCATATCGTTGCGCCGAATCGTTTCGGCCGTAGCCTCCAGCAGCTCATCATATGCCAGTGGGATGACTAAATCGATGGACTTGGCGGAATCGTACAGCCGATCCAAGTGTTCCTTGCACTTAAAGATGTTGCCGTTATATATCCGAATGCCTTCGAATATGCCGTCTCCGTACAAAAATCCATGATCAAAAACGGATACTTTTGCATTCTCTTTTGTGACGAATTCTCCATCCAGATAGATCCATTGCTCTGACATTTACTTAACCTCCATTTTCTCACTCTCGTACGCATAGCCCGGATAAGTACCCAGCACACGAACCAAACATCCCAGCGCTTCAATCTCTCCCATGGCGGCGAGCAATAGAACGGAATCCGCTGCGGCCATGACATCGATATAAAAATAGTAATTACCGAGTTTCTTCTTCGTCGGACGGGATTCGATCCGCGACAGGTTCAGGCGCCGCCAAGCAAAAGCAGAAAGCACCTGATGCAGCGCTCCCGGCACATCCTCTGGGAGGGTCACGAGAATGCTGGTCTTGATATGCTCCGGCGAACGGTTGACTGAAATCGGCTCGCGTCCGATCAAGACAAACCGGGTGTAATTGTTATCATGGTCGGTAATACGCTCGGCAAGCAGGTTTAATCCGTGAGTGGCTGCGCCGAGTGAAGTGCCGATCGCCGCCCATCCCTTGCCGGGATTTTCCTTTACGATCTTAACCCCTTCAGACGTGCTGCCTACTTGCTCCAACTCAGCCTGTGGTGCGGCCTTCGCGAGGAACTGACGGCACTGGGCCGTTGCTACTTGGTGGGACCAAATTTTTGTGATTTTACTGTAATCCATCGTACCGTCATTTGAACGGAACTCGGCAGCATTTCCGATCAGGTTTTGAATGGAAGGATAGACCCACTCTACCTGCATCGGCAGATCCACCTCATTGACCAACCAATCCATATGAAGGCTCACGGAGCCTTCGATGGTATTCTCAATCGGGATCACGCTGTAATCGCTTTGTCCTTCTACTGTAGACATAAATACATCAGAGATCAGTTTATGGTGGACAAACTCCACCGGCTCACCGTTAAGGAGATAAAGTATCGCTTCATGAGATACCGATCCTGAGGGCAACAAGGCTATTTTTTTCATGCGGTAACTTCCCCTCTAATCATATCCAAAAAGGATCTATTGTTTATATCATCCAAGAGCTGGACGCCTTCCGCAACTGGATTCAATTGGTAGCACGAAGACGAGATTCCTTCCGCCTTCATCGTCTCCATTAAATACGCGCTCAATTCTTCTATCTGTGAATCGTTCCGATCCACCAACGCAATCATCGTCGGGCCCGCTCCGCTTAGCGCAACACCGAGCGCTCCGTGGCTTGTCGCTTCGGTCAAAATCTTGGTCATCCCTGGCACAAGCGGCACCCGATAGGGTTGGTGAATCCGATCTTGCATTGCAGCCCGAATCAAGTCCAGTCTGCCTGCCGAAAGAGCCGCGGTCATCAAGGAGGATCGACTAATATTATATACAGCATCCGCTAAACTGACCTGGGCGGGCAGCGCTTCCCTTGCTTTGGATGTAGCCAACTCGAAATCGGGAATAACCACGAGCGTTCCGAGGTCTGCTGGAGGTTCAATGCGGATATAATCCGCATGGGCTCCGTCCCATACCGCCGTAATAATCCCTCCAAATAAAGAGGCCCCTACATTATCCGGGTGCTTCTCAAGATCCGTCGCCATGTCAAAAAGCTTGGAATCGGGCAGCGGCGAACCGATCAGCGCATTGGCAGCCGCCAGCGCCCCTACAATCGCCGATGCACTGCTGCCAAGACCGCGGGTAAGCGGAATTTCGGAATACATGGAAATCTCCAGATCAGGAACAGCCTGTCCCGCTTCTTCAAAAACCATCTGAGCCACCTTGTAGATCAGGTTGCTCTTATCCGTCGGCAGACCTCCCATCTCATCACCATGAAGATGGAATACGGTCCGCTCCGACGCCTTCATCTCGATCCAGGAATATAAAGACAATGCCATGCCGAGTGTATCGAATCCAGGTCCCAAATTAGCCGTACTGGCCGGAACCTTCACCCGGACACCTTGAGACAAACTCATACCCGTGCAGCTCCTTCAAGCTTAGCAATAGCATCCATTACGGCTGATTCCGTATCCGATACGACGAGCGGTTCGGCGTTCACGGTAGAAATGGCGATATTCGGATCCTTGAGCCCATGCCCTGTCAGCACACAGACAACGGACTCTCCACCTTTAAAATATCCTTCTCGCTTCATTTTATAAACGCCTGCGATGGAGGCAGCCGATCCTGGCTCGGCAAAAATGCCCTCACGCGATGCAATTTTTCGGTATGCTTCCAAAATTTCTTCATCCGTTACGTAGTTAATCTGTCCACCGGATTCCTCTGCGGCGGCAACCGCGGTTTTCCAGCTGGCTGGGTTCCCGATACGGATGGCAGTCGCTACCGTTTCCGGATTCGCAATAGGCTCTCCCTTCACGATCGCCATAGCACCTTCCGCTTCAAATCCTAGCATTTTCGGTAGTGAAGAGGATTTGCCCGCCGCGTGGTACTCTTTAAATCCTTTCCAGTAAGCGGAGATGTTCCCCGCATTGCCGACCGGAATCGCCAGCACGTCCGGAGCTTTCCCTAACTGGTCTACGACTTCGAATGCAGCCGTCTTCTGGCCTTCGATTCGATAAGGGTTCACGGAGTTCACAAGCGCAATCGGATGCTTCGCCGTAATCTCGCGCACGATTTCCAGCGCGCGGTCAAAATTGCCCTCAATCGCAATAACCTTCGCTCCGTAGATCATTGCCTGGGCGAGCTTGCCCAGCGCAATATTATTGTTCGGAATGATAACGATACAATTTAATCCGCCACGAGCGGCATAAGCAGCAGCTGCTGCTGACGTATTACCCGTGGAAGCGCACATAATAGTACGGCTTCCCTCTTCCATTGCTTTCGCTACGGCCATCACCATCCCGCGGTCTTTAAATGAACCCGTTGGATTAAGCCCTTCAAATTTGAAATGCAGATCAATTCCGAGCTCTTCAGATAGATTCACGGCTTTGATCAAAGGTGTGTTTCCTTCCTTAAGCGTTAAAAGCGGAGTACGCTCATTCACCGGCAAATATTCTCTGTAGGTTTGAAGCAATCCTTCATACGGCATCTCTCATGTTCTCCTTTTCTTATGAAAAAATTATATCGGGTATTTAATGAGTTCTAATCCCTTATCCTTCAACACGGTAAACACTTTTAATCCGGCGGATGACTTCCAGGCCTTCAAAATGATTCAACACTTCATCCATATTGGCTTTGCTCGCATTGTGCGTGACGATGATAATCTCTGCGTCCGGATTATGCTCGTTCGGCTGCTGAACAACCGATTCCAGGCTGACGTTATATTCGGCGAACACCTGCGTAATTTGGGCAAGTACACCTGCTTTATCGTCGACATGAAGCAAAATGAAGTTCTTGTACATAATCTGCTCATCGGTTTTGAGTTTCTTCGGTTTGTAAGGAACGATGGCTTTGAGCCCGTTGACGCCGAGCTTCAGATTCTTGATGACCGCAACCAAGTCTGCAACGACGGATGTAGCGGTTGGCATCTCGCCGGCGCCGGCTCCGTAAAACATCGTTTCACCTACAGCTTCTCCGTATACATAAACCGCGTTAAATACCCCATTCACGGCCGCGATAGGATGTCCTTTTCGAACCATCGTAGGCTGAACAGTGATGCTGAACTCATCGTCCTGACGCTCCGCTATACCCAGAAGCTTCATCTCGTAGCCCAAACGCTTCGCATAGGCGATATCTTCTTTGGTCACTTGCGAGATTCCCTTAACGGTTACATCCTGGAGCTCAACGTTCGTGCGGAAGCCGAGTGTCCCTAGTATCGCCATTTTGCGGGCCGCGTCCAAGCCTTCCACATCGGAGGTCGGATCGGCTTCTGCATAACCGAGCTCCTGAGCTTCAGCCAGGACATCCTCATACGATGCGCCTTCTTGGCTCATCTTGGTCAAAATGAAGTTGGTTGTACCGTTCACGATCCCCATGATTTTCATGATTCGATCCGAGGAGAAGCCTTCAATCAACGTGCGGATAATAGGAATACCGCCAGCAACGCTTGCCTCGTAGAACACGTCGCACTGCTTCTCTTGTGCCTTGGCTAATATTTCGGCACCATGGAGAGCCATCAGATCCTTATTCGCGGTAACGATATGCTTGCCGCGCTCAAGCGCTTCGAGAATATAGGTTTTCGTCTGCTCAATCCCGCCCATCACTTCAACGATGACATCAATCTCAGGATCGCGGATGACCGCCCATGGATCTTCCGTCAGTTTATTCTGGTCCACATTGATACTGCGGTACTTCTCCAAATGTTTGACAGCGATGCGTTCTATCGAAATCGGCGAACCGACCTGGCTGCTCAAATCCTCCTGATGCCCCTCAACGATGCGGACAACCCCTGTTCCTACGGTTCCTAATCCCAAAAGTCCTACTTTGACCGGTTTCATTAATACATACCTCCTGTATCCCATCGCATAGATATCTATTTATTCATCATAACTTAACCCTGGCCTATCATCTGCACTCTTCTTACTCCGGTTATTCGTCTCAATCCGTCGAGCAGATCATCCAGCTCCTCATTAAGCCGGGATACTTCGACGGAAATCACGACATTGGCGATACCCTGCAGTGGAATGCTCTGATGAATGGTTAATACATTCCCGCCTTCACCCGCTACCAGCCCCAGCACTTCGGATAGCATCCCGGAGCGATGTTCCATATCGATAGAAATCGTTACGATTTCATCTCGTTCCAGTTGATTGATAGGATGGATTCCATCCTTGTACTTATAAAAAGCGCTTCGGCTAAGCCCAACTTGCTCAACGGCTTCATGGACCGTCCTAACGTCTCCCGACGCCAGCAATTTTTTCACTTGCATCGTCTTAACCACAGCCTCGGGAAGGATGTCTTCCCGAACCAAATAGTAGCGTTCCTTCACAAACGTCCTCTCCTCAAAGACTACTGTATTCGTATAGTGGACATTATACTGGATATACCAAGTAAGGGCAATACATAAGTGTCCAGTTTTTTTAGATATCCCGATATTTCTTATGTCAACTCTATAGCCTATACTATAACGCAATTCGATTCGGAACACATCGATATTCACGTCAAAATTGTAAATGATGCGTAAGAAAAAGCAGTCTCCGGTATGCGGAAACTGCCGATGAAACAACCATGTTTAAGATTTGAGATCAAACGCTCCGCGTAAAATCTAAGCCACAATCACCGTACCGCAATACTCACATTCTTTTTTCTCCAGATGCGTCACGACCGACCTTGCCCCGCAGCCCGGGCATTCCACAGACTTCGGTCCTGGATCGGGCGTCGCTTCGTTTCGGGTTAATGGCGCTGGTTCAGCCGCAGCTTCTCCCAGTGAATACTGCATTCTCTGTCCATTGTGCGAAACAAATTCCCCTTGGAATGGGGATTGGGTTCTCCTCTGCAAGGACGGGATGATGACGACTCCATTGTCGAGCTTTCCGTTAGGCAGCATACGCCGTTCAAACATGAACGTGATATCCCGGACGGCATGTGCCGGCGTTTGTCTTGCCTCACGAGCGATATGTTCAATCTCGACGAGCCCTCTTTTCATAATGGCATTCGAATAAAATTGCAGCAAACTGTTGAATTTCTTGTCTTCTTTTTTGGCAATCAACAGCATGATGATAGCTGGAACCAGTATAATAACGCCCCAAACGATGGAAGCCGAATAGAGGCCATCGACATCTTTATCATCAATAGTCGCCAGAATCATAAGCAATTCAAAGATTCCATAGGTGATGACCAAAACCCACCCGAAGAGCCGATTGTTTCGTCCCTTACAGTGATTATGGCGATGGGTGACAAGGACCCGAACAGCTGTCAGCACAATGGCCAGCGGAAAAAACAGAACCGCCACCGCAATAATAGAATAATCCACTGTCGTGAATTTCTGTTTAAAGCGCTTGAGATCAGAAGCTTCCATTTTCTATCCCCTCTATCATCTGCATTAGGTTGATCCCGCCTTTGCTTTCAGAAGTTCCGTGTTGCGATCCTGTACCGTTCTAAGGATATCGCGGATGATGTGAACGGTTTGCTCTACCAGCTCATCACGTTGTTCCGCTTGTGTCTCCCCGATCAGCGCCACTTGGTCCTCCAACATCGCGATTTTTTGCTGGATCATATGCTCTACTTCATATAATGAGGTGTGTGTGATTGGATCGCTATACCGAAGCGTTTCCTCAAGCTCGGCCATCTGCCGGTCTAACAAATGAATGTTCTCTCCTGGCATCTCCCCTAGTTTTCTCCGGATTCCCCCGATCCAAGCCACCGTCTCTTTCTTAACCGAAAGATGATCACTTTCCTTCCGTTCATGAGCTCCTGCATATTTTCCCGCCAAAGCTATCAGTCCGAAAACAACCGAAAACCCCAGGAAGGTTATCAGATGAATCATCAAATACGAAGATTCAGGCAGCTTAAATAAATATCCCAGCAGAATAACCTCCAGCAAGACGGAGATTGTATAGATCCCTATAATAACGCCTGAAGCAATATGAAAGGGTGCTCCTGACGAAGCCGCTTTGCGCTGGTGCATGACAAAACCGATAAATACGAGAATGGCCGCCTCGGCGCATCCGAGGGCTATGCCCGATATCCAAGCATTCAGCTGAACGATCCCACTGATCAATCCGAACAGAAGGATGGTTACGACCGGAAGCGCTACGGCAGCCAGCCATAATCTGTTTCGACTTGTGGTCCTTGTGTTCACTCTATTCCCCCGCTTTCACTTCACATCAATTTATGACCGCACTCCATGCAGAACTTCTGGCCCGGTTTGATCTCATGATGACACCCAGGACATGTAAGTTCATGGCTCGACCCGCAGTGCGGGCAAAACTTGGCTTCCGCATCCACCAATTCACCGCATGCCCGGCAAGGCATAGGCAGCGGTGCACCGCACTCCGGACATTCAACAGCACCGGCAGGATGGTCATGACCACACTTAGGGCATGCATGGTAAGGGTCTCCGCAGTGAAGACAAAACTTGGCATTCGGAGGTAGAGGCTGCCCGCAATCGTTGCACCGGACGGTTTTCGCTGGCTCTTGCTCGGCTTGCGCCTGAAGCGATTGGCCGCATCCCGAACAGAATCGGGCTTCTTCCCCGTTCCGTGTTCCGCACTTGGTACATGCCTTCTGGTTGATTGGCATATCATCCTTCTCTAGTTCCGTTGAACTCTCAAACATATGCCGGGCGGTCTCGTACATCGGGCCGACCATCCCAAGTCCCATGCCCAGCCCGGTCCCCATGACCGCTGCCGGGCTGCCGGGATTCTTCGCTGCCCCCTCAAGCGTATTAAAGGTTCTTTCCTGATGATAGGTATATCCGATGATGTCCATCTCCGCTTTCTTCGCTAGCGCCTCCTTGATTCGAACAGCTGCAGGGTCATTCTCCGGTATGTTGATGGAATCTACATAGAAATTCAGCAGAGTGATCCCTATCTCTTCAAATGAAGGCGCAATCGCTTCCATGATATGCTTCGATATTTCCGCTATGTAAGCATTGATCTCCACAACGCTGATTTTTTTGCGAACGATATAGGAGGATATGATTTCCGTAATATTGGACATCAGTACGCCGCGATAATATTTAATCAGGGTGCCCTGGTCAAAAGTTTGCAGCGTACCGACCATGGTCGCCAGAAACTTTCGCGGATCGCTGATCTGTACGCCGAATTGGCCAAAAGCCCGGACCGATACGATAATATTGTATTTCGGATCTTGCAGCTGGATCGGCGAGTTGGTCCCCCATTTGACGTCCAGTGAACGAAGTTTATTCACAAACCAGACTTCTGCCGTAAAGGGAGACTTCCCACCGAATGGAAGATTGATCACATTGGATAAAATCGGTATATTCGCTGTACTCAGCGTATGCCGCCCCGCTGAGAAGGAGTCCAGGGCCTGACCGCCCTTATACAGGATTGCCTCCTGTGTCTCATGAACAATGAGCTGGGTCCAAGTCCCTAACTCCTGATTCGGATAACGCCATGCAAACACATCCGGCGGCCCTTCGTATTTTACAACTTCAATAATCGCCATAGTTCTACTCTCCTTTTTACGCCGTTCCTTCCATCCTGATTGTCTATGGAAAAGGACTATTGTACTACTATTGTATACGATTTACCCGATATGTGGATGCAAAATTTGGAAACCTAAATGGAAAAAGACATATCGAAACAGTTTCACAGGCAGATGCCATAAATCACTGTTCATGTTTACGAGTTATCGATTCATAGAGATACAAGTTCGTTCATAAAAAAAATACCGCCAAGCCTGCTGTTATACAGACTTTGCGGTATTTTTCTTCAAAACGTACTTTTTACGCATTAATAGTAGCTGCTGCCTTCAACAAATTCGAATTCGAAATCGCCAATCCGTACAATGGTGCCTTCTGTCGCGCCCCGTTTCCGGAGTTCTTCATCAACGCCCATATGACGCATGGTTCTTGCAAGCTTCAGAATCGCATCATGTGAATTCATCTGCATCCGTTTCAGCATCCGCTCAATTCGCTCGCTATGCACCACATACATCTCATTATCCCTAGTGACGGTGAAGGAGTTGTCGTTTTGCGCTTTGAATTTATACACCTTACGCTCGGAAACCTCGGATACTTCTTCAATCGCTGGCTCATCCGGAATACTTTCGAGCACATCGATCGTGCGATAAAGAAGTTCCTGGATACCTTGTCGGGTCAGCGAGGAAATCGGCATGACCTCGATGTCCGGACGGATTTCCTTCACCTTCTCTTTAAAGGCTGCCAAATACTCTTCCGCCTCCGGCATATCCATTTTATTAGCGGCTACGATTTGCGGCCGATCGACCAGAACCGGGTTGTAAAGCCTGATTTCATCATTGATTTTTTCCCAGTCCTCAAACGGATCCCTTCCTTCCGTGCCTGCCATATCCACAACATGGATAATGACGCGTGTTCTTTCCACGTGCCGGAGGAATTCGTGACCAAGTCCCACGCCTTCATGAGCACCCTCAATCAGACCAGGCAAGTCAGCCATTACGAAATTGCGACCGTCTCCAACCTCAACCATTCCCAAATTCGGTGTTATGGTCGTAAAGTGGTATGCGCCGATCTTCGGCTGAGCCGCAGATACAACGGATAACAAGGTTGATTTGCCTACGCTAGGGAACCCGACGAGACCTACATCAGCCATCACTTTAAGTTCCAGGGTTACGTAACGCTCTTCGCCTTCCTCACCGTTCTCGGCAAGTTCAGGCGCCGGATTGTTCGGCGTAGCAAAGCGGATATTTCCACGCCCTCCACGGCCTCCTCTGGCAACAACAACCTGCTGACCGTGTCGGGTCAAATCTCCAATCACCTCACCGGTATCGTCATCCATTAAGATGGTACCCGGCGGGATACGGACAATCATGCTATCCGCATTGGCGCCATGCTGACTTTTATTGCGGCCTTTTTCCCCGCGCTTGGCCTTAAAATGCTTCTGGTAACGGAAATCCATCAACGTGCGCAGTCCTTCGTCCACCCGGAAAATCACGTCGCCGCCCTTACCGCCGTCACCGCCGGCAGGTCCGCCTTCAGGAACGTATTTCTCTCGACGGAACGCAATGAGACCATCTCCGCCGTCTCCGCCTTTTACATATACTTTTGCCTTATCTACAAACATGAAATCACCTTCCTCAAGTCACAAACGGCAAATACAAACGATACGAGGTCTCCCCCGGCTCCGTCTGCTCCACCCGAATGCCTTCGCCTTTTACGGATTGTTCAATCTGAAGCTTCAAGCTGTCCGGGTCACCAAAGGATCCTTCTCCTTGTGCCCATACCATCAGCTCTTGTTCTTGCTGCATAAATGTTAATGTTAATTGCCGGGTATCCCCCCAGGACGCTTTTCCGCTCAATTGAAAAGCTCTCACCGTTTGAATGATTGCTTCGGTAAAAGACTCCGCCGTTTGTGGCGATACTTTGTCTTCCAGTTGTACCTGGTCCACAACTTCAACGTCGAGCTGCAGATTGTTGCTGTACGTACGGTATGAATGTAAATAAAAAACCAGCGAAGGAATGCCTAGCTTAGAGATTCTGCTCTCCGTCGCCATCCTGTCCTTTATTCTTTCCACAGAACCCACTGTTTTATCAAGCTTTCCAAGTTGAATGTAGCCGTACAAAATTTGAAGCTCATTCATCCAATCATGACGATGGTGATTCAGCATCTGAATCGCCGTCGACTCCATATTCCGAACGATGGCTTGCTGTCTACGCTCGTCCGATTTTCGGACAAGCCATGCACCGCAGACAGACGCAGTGACAGCCCAAACCGTCAACACTGCTCCTGCAGCCAAAGTCGGTTTCCATACCATCCATGCTACGGGTATTACGGAGGTTAACCCCGCCCCAGCTGCTATCCATTTCCAGGATTTCATCGCTTCTCCTCGTCTTTCAACAGCAATTGGTTACATTCACCAAATCCCAGTATATCATAGACTTTCAGGACGGTTCATCCCCTGGATGATGATCTTTACGCAATTTACAAAAAAAGAAGCCCCGGCAACGATGCCGAAAGGCTTCTTCTGTATGCAGCATAAGAAACGATTAAGCTTCTACTGCAGCCGCTACTGGAGCGACATCAACCGGGTAGACGCTCACTTTCTTGCGATCACGACCCCAACGTTCAAATTTCACAACGCCGTCAACTTTCGCAAACAAAGTATCGTCTTTACCGATACCTACGTTCGTGCCTGGATGAATTTTCGTTCCGCGTTGGCGAACCAAGATGCTGCCGCCAGTCACTGCTTGACCGTCCGCACGTTTCACACCAAGACGTTTCGATTCGCTATCGCGACCGTTCTTTGTGGAACCTACACCTTTTTTCGATGCGAATAACTGAAGATCCAATTTCAACATGTTGTCTACCTCCTTCTTCAAGTAGTCAATTCTTGTATTCTTATATACTTGCCGTATGAATCGGCAATTCCCTGTAACATAACAACCATGGATTCGAGAAGCAGTTGAACTTGTCCCGAGACGGAATCGTCTGCCGTCGGCGGAAGATTCGCGCTAAGAAAGCCGCCCTTCATCCGGGTCTCCATAACAGTTCCGGTTAACGCTTCAATGGAATTGACCGTTCCCACTGTAATGCTGGAAACTCCAGCACATACAATATCTTCTCCAGGATTGGCATATCCCGCGTGCCCCGTAACCTTGAAGCTATGGATCCGTCCATCTCCCCCGCGCAGTACTTGTACAGTAATCAATTACCGCACCTACTTACGCTTGGATTTTCTCGATGGTTACTTTAGTGTAAGGTTGACGATGACCTTGCTTCTTGTGGTAGTTCTTCTTCGGCTTGTATTTGTATACAACGACCTTACGGCCTTTACCGTGCTTCTCTACCTTCGCAGTTACAGTTGCACCGGAAACAACCGGCGTACCTGCTACCAAACCGTCCTCTTTGGATACGGCCAGTACACGGTCGAAAGTCACGCTCTCGCCGTCACCTGCAGTCAGCTTCTCGATGAACAATACGTCGCCCTCTTGAACTTTGTATTGTTTACCACCTGTTTCGATAATAGCGTACATTTGCTTGCACCTCCCTATGTCTCAGACTCGCCTAGTTTAAGGTGTCCGTCCTAAGCAGGAACGTCCTTGCTAACCCAACCGGAGCGGTTACAGCATGTGCAGCAATTCATCACTAGACACATACCCAATGATAATATCATATCCCATGTTCACCGTCAACATCATTGTTCGATAACAACGCCTCTGCCCCCACAAGCCCCGCAGGGCTTGGCAAATGGGAGCGAAGAGCTTTCTCTAGCTTTTTTGCGGGTCATTTCCAGCAGTCCCAGCCTGGTCCAACCCACCACAAAGCTCTTGGCACGGTCCTTGCGCATCACAGCCTCCATGGCAGAAACAACCTGCTCCCGATACTCTTCACGATCCATATCGATGAAATCAACGATGATAATGCCTCCGATATCCCAGAGCCGCAAGATTCTTGCAATCTGCTGCGCCGCCATAAGATTTGTCTTCAGCACCGTTTCCTCGAAATTATCGCCACCGATATATTTGGCTGTATTCACGTCCATGATGGTCATGGCCTCCGTCTGATCTACAACGATGGTTACACCCTCGGGAAGCGTGATTTTCCTTGCAAAGCCAGCTCTCATCTGCTCGTCCAACCCATAAGCATGAAAAATCGGACTTCCTTCCGAATAATATGTAACCTTTGGCTCTATACCAGGAACGGTTTCCCTCAGATAGCTCTTGGTTTCCTCGCCTTTGAGCTTGCTGTCGATCACAAGTTCGTCATGAAGCGGATCAAAGGCATCGCGGAGAAAACGCTGCAGCATACCTAAATCGCGATGAAGAAGCGTCGGAGCAGGAGAAGATTCGCCCTTGTCGAGAATTCGCGCCCATTCTTTTCGCAGATACTCAAGATCTCCCTTAAGAAATTCTAAAGGCTCGTCCTCCGATACCGTGCGGATAATGATCCCCTCTTCGTCTGTGCGGAGCTGATCTCCGATACTCTTGAGCCTTGCTCTTTCCGCATCACGTCCAATTTTCTTGGAGACGGCAACATAATCCGCAGTAGGCATGTACACCATGCATCTACCAGGAAGCGAGAAATGGGTAGTGACCCGCGCCCCCTTGCCACCTCTCGGTTCCTTCATCACCTGCACGATCAATTCCTGGCCAACTGTTAGCAGCTCCGATATGGACGGCTTCTGCTTGGGCTGCTTCTCTAAATGAGGATGGAGCACATCATCAATATATAGAAATGCATTCTTCTTCAGCCCGATATCTACAAAAGCCGCCTGCATGCCCGGCAGCACATTAACAACCCTGCCCTTATAAAAACTACCGACTACACTTTCCTCACGACTCCGCTCAACGGCGAATTCTGCTAACCTCCCATCTTCGATGAGGGCCATCTGAATGGTCTCATGTTCACAATGAACTATCATTTGCCTCATGGCTTCACCCCTCAAATGGAAGACGATATTCTATTTTTTTATCCTAACACAATTTCAGATGATATGAATGGATAAAGAATCATGGCCCGCCCTGCGTCTTCCTCATGGTGTTTACGATTTACGCATACCAGGGCGGACCATTTGATGCAAAATAAGAAGAGATCACATGCTGCTCCGGAACGACGGCAAGCAGGCTGCCTCGTCCGCTCATGACATAAATGAGATGATACTTCTCTCGTTTAAATAGACGCATGATATCATCTAAAGGTTTCGAAGAATCTGCAACGATTGGCTGGGCAGGACCGAGTCCGTCCAAATTCCGTTCATAAATCCCGCTCCGATTAACCAAAAATCGTAAGAACCGGTAATGCACATTCCGATAGTCTTCAAAATTGGAATACGCTAAAAAGAGACCGATCATCAGCACATTTAAACGGATACCGCCGCCGGAGAATAACGGCTGCAAGCCGTATCCGATCATGATCAAGCTGCACAAAATGCCGGCGCGGGAAGCCCACAGCAAGGTCGCATGATATGGGGCGAGCAGGCTCATGAGTGCTTGCAGCACTTTGCCGCCATCCAGTGGCAGAATCGGGAGAAGGTTAAACAGCGCAATGATGAGATTCCCCTGAATGATATAAGATAACAGCTGCTCGTCTCCCCACCCCGCCCATCTACACACCAGGGTAATTCCAATCATGATGACATTTTGCAGCGGACCTGCAAGCGCAATGATGATTTCCTTCATCGCGGTCATTCTGCCGTCATCTTCAATGACAGCAACGCCGCCGAACGGCAGCATCTGAATGGCTCGTACCTTGAACCCCATCGCTGCCGCTGCGGCGGCGTGTCCCAATTCATGAATAAACACGATAATAAACAGGGTCAGCAATTCTAAAAAGCGACCGGTGAATACAGAGGCCAGCATGACAATAACAAAGAGAGGATGCAGCGACAATACCGTTCCCTTAAACTTAATCAAACGGAATCACTTCCGCCGGATCGACACCACGATTCCCCTCTTTCAGTTCGAAATAAAGGGCGGGCGGGCTGCCTGTGCCTGAAGACGCCAATGTGCCGATAATATCTCCACCTTGGACCCAATCGTTTACCTTAAGTCCCGTTTCTGCCAGCCTGCTGTATATCGCCGTTCTCTCTCCTGTATGCTGTATGAGAATGGTGACCCCATTCTCAGGATGATCTTTAACCTCAAGCACGCGTCCAGTCTCTATACTCTTAACCGCCCGGTCTGCTAAAGAACCCCCTCCGGCTTCCAAAACAATGCCTTTAAGATCCACAGCAAAGGATTGGACCACCTTTCCGGAAAGCGGAGGAACTAAAGTAGTCCCGGCATTTACCTTCGTCGAGTGCTCGTCAGTTTGTCCAAAAATCGGAATAAAGGAAGGCGCGCTTCCAAAGTGCTCCTCGTACCATACTTGAGCTGCCTGAAAATCCATCTCATGGCTCAGTCCCTCAACAATAAAAGCTTGTGTACGAAGAGCCCACGGCTGCTGAAACGAAAATACCCCCCATGCCAATCCAAACACCAGCGCACTGACGATCACGCGGCGCACCAAGCCCGACAGAAACGAAGCTTTTCTTGGAGGTTCCCCCGGATCACCGGGATCCAGCGTACCATACCAACCGCGGTGCCCTTGCTTCCAAAGCTGCTCGGGATCGGGTTCCCTCTCTGCGAGACGTGGGGATGGATTCGCTCTGTGATCCTGTATAAAGCCTGTCTTGTGAAGATTGAGATTGGCAGGCTTCCTCTCGGGAACGGGCGTCCATGACGACTTATCATGTGGTACCGGAGACTGTTCCCCTTCCAGCAGCTCGCGAATGCGGGCTTCTCTTCGGTTCTTAACTGAAGTTTTGATGTCCATTGTTCTTTCCCCCTTGGGGCTTGTTTTCTTACTCTATCCTATGAGGAGATGAAAGATATTTAGAACAAGCCCTATTGAAGAGGCGCGCAGAATGCATGCATATCAAAACAGCGTCGATGAAGTAAACAAAAAACCGATGCCTCTCGGCACCGGTTCGTGTTAATCCCTTAACCCATTCCAAAAAACTTTTTGAATTTAGTGAACATTCCTTTTTTCTGATGGATTTGCATCAGAGGAACGGTGTCACCCAGGATACGACGGGCGATGTTTCTATAGGCGATGGCTGCCTGGGAGTCCGGATTCATCACCGTAGGCTCCCCGATGTTGGCCGCTTTAATGACCATTTCATCATCTGGCACGATACCGATCAGATCAATATTCAGCACCTGCAGCACATCTTCAATCTCCAGCATGTCGCCGGATTTCACCATGTTCGGGCGAATCCGATTCACCACGAGCTTCGGAGACTCGACATGCGAGCTCTCCAGCAGGCCGATAATCCGATCTGCGTCCCGCACGGCCGCATTCTCGGGCGTTGTAACCACAATCGCTTTATCTGCACCGGCAATGGCATTCTTAAATCCTTGCTCGATTCCAGCCGGACAATCGATAATGACGTATTCGAATTCTTTTTTCAATTCAAGTACGATATCTTTCACCTGCTCCGGAGAAACGGCATTCTTGTCTTTGGTCTGGGCTGCAGGAAGCATATACAGCTCATCAAAGCGCTTATCCTTGATTAGCGCCTGGTTAAGTCGGCATCGCCCTTCTGCAACGTCGCACAAATCGTATATTATCCGGTTTTCCAGGCCCATCACGACATCCAAATTACGAAGACCGATGTCCGTATCAACCAGACACACTTTTTTACCGAGCAGTGCCAAAGCTGTGCCGATGTTCGCCGATGTCGTCGTTTTACCGACTCCGCCTTTACCTGAAGTTACGACGATTGCCTCTCCCATGTTCTACACCCCTTTAAACACATTAAAATCCCGACCCAAACGTGAGATGTTGCTGATCTTATCGATCTCCATGCTTCCGTCCTTCAAATACGCAAACTCCATGACCGTTTCCCGCGTCTCCCACTCATCCGGCGGTCTGCTGATCATCTGGGAGATACGGAGCTGGGTGGGGGCAAAATACGAAGCCGCTATAATCGCTTCCTCGTTGCCCTCTACACCGGCGTGCGCGGTTCCACGCAGAGCTCCCAATATGTAGATATCGCCAGTACACGTTATGGTCCCGCCGGGATTCACATCGCCGAGGAACAAGAGATCGCCGTCATGATGCAGCACCTGTCCGGAACGCACCATTCCCGTCTTAAGCGTAAGCTTCTCCTCTGGGATGAGCTCGGACTCAAGCAGCGGCGACTCCACATTACGTATCAGCAGGTTGCCCTTTTGCTTCAATATGTCAAGAATCGTCTGCTTCTCTTCTTCGGAAATTTTCCGGGAACCCAGCTTCACATCCACATGAATGATAGGTCCGGTCAAAATATTCTGATGACTGTGCTCCAATTTATAGCGCAGCTCGTCGAGCAACTCCTCCAGCTCGCACTGGTCATCAAGCAGGAATACCAGGCCATCTTTGATGCCCTTAATCGTTACATGATTGGATTTTACAGCCATAAGCCTGTCCCTCCCATCCCTATACATTTCGCGCTCAAACCTTCAAGTTCCTGCTAGTCTAGTAAAATGTCATAATGGAGGGTTCAGGATGCCTTCCTTCTCTGATTCTTCGTAACCAACTCAATCTGCTTGCGAAGAGGAACGTAAATCGCCAGAGCAAAGGCAAAATGAACAAGGAGATTGGGTAGCATATGATGAAGCAGTGACCAATTATAAGAAGTCGGATTGAGTCGAAACACCTTATATATGCCAAAAAGCGTACTGTCAAACAACAAACTTCCCAGGATGACAACGGTCATCATCATGGGCAGAGGTGCCCGCGGGGACTTGAATACAAGTCCCACCAGATATGCGGATACGCCCATAGCAAACGAATAAGTGCCAATCATCTCGCCGTAATACACGATATCGTGAAGCATGCCGAATAAGAGTCCGAGCACCAGCCCCGTGTGGCGATGATAATAAATCGAAACAAAAAACAAGCAGACCAATACAAAGTTAGGATAAATCTGAAGCTGCAGCGAGCTTGGCGTTAACCAGAAAACCACCGTGCCCTGCAGGATAAACAGCACGAACAGCAACAGGACCAGAATCTGTTTACGTGCCATCTTATTCAGGCTCCTCAGGCGTAAAGACGATGATCAGATACTTCCAGTCATCAAACTTGGCCGCTGGTTTGATCGTAGCTGTTCTGCTCTGACCGTATTGGCTTACCTGAACACTTTTTACCTCACCAATAATCAAGCCCTGTGGTATAACGCCTCCGGCACCGGATGAAATGATTTTATCGCCTTTCTTGATCGGATCATTCTCCTGAATACGCGTCATCTGCAGTGTGTTGGTCTTCTCATCGTAACTCTCAACCACGCCAAACGTTTTGTCCTCTTTCCCGATGGCCGTCACCGAAATCGGCTGCGGATTCGGATCCTGTGCGTCCATCGTTGTCAACAGTTTCACCGTAGAGGTGAAATTGCTTACGCTGCTAACAATGCCGACCATGCCGTCCACTGTCGTGACCGACATATTAGGGCGAACCCCATCGCGCTCGCCAAGATCGACGACAAGTGTCCGGTTATTCGGATCCGAGTTGACGCTGAGCACCTGGGCCGTACGGTACTCATATTTGTCACGATTTTTCTGGTTCTCTGTAAAATGGAGCTGATCCCGAAGCTTTTCGTAATTAGCTTTCATCGTGTTATAATTCGCACTCTCTCGAGAATATTGGGCAACCGCTCTCCGCAGCTCCTCATTCTCTTCATAGATCTCCTTCATGTTCCGTACATCTTCAAAGAAACCCGCTATATAGGCAGCGGGCTTATAAAACACACTTTGCACAAAACCGACCGTATCTTTGACAAATTTTTCAGGCCAAGATAAAGAAGCTCTCGGGCCGAGCGTAAACCCCATAATAGCGATAAACGCTACCAGCCCGATGAGCATAATAAACAATCGCTTATTACCTAGCAGCTTAAACAGTTGCAGCACCCTCTAACTTACTGTTTTCTCTCCCAACATTAGGGGTTTACACTTCTATTTTGATTTCTACCGTTTGGAACGGACGGCAGAGCTGCTCCGGGATTTAAACAAGTGAATGTTCTCGAGCGCTTTACCTGTACCAATGGCCACGCAATCCAGCGGATTCTCTGCAACGATCACCGGCATGCCGGTCTCTTCAGCGAGCAGCTTGTCCAGGTTGCGAAGCAATGCGCCGCCTCCTGTAAGCACGATGCCCCGGTCCATAATATCCGCAGCAAGCTCCGGAGGACATTTCTCAAGCGTAACCTTAACAGCTTCAACAATCGCATTAATCGTATCTGCCAACGCTTCGCTAATCTCATCCGAAGTAATGGTAATCGTCTTCGGCAGACCCGTCACCAAGTCACGGCCGCGAATTTCCATCGTTTCCACGGTCTCCAGCGGCATGGCGGAACCGACTTCCATCTTGAGCAGCTCGGATGTGCGCTCACCGATCATCAAGTTATATTGACGTTTGATATAGGAAATAATAGACTCATCCATCTCATCGCCTGCCACGCGTACAGAGCGGCTGGTTACGATACCCCCAAGAGAAATGACCGCAACCTCGGTCGTACCTCCGCCGATATCAACAACCATGCTGCCTGTAGGTTCCCACACAGGCAAATCGGCGCCGATTGCAGCTGCAAAAGGTTCTTCGATCGTATAAGCTTCGCGTGCACCGGCTTGCTTGGTCGCATCTTCAACCGCACGCTGCTCTACCGCCGTAATGCCGGAAGGTACACATACCATCACGTTCGGATGGCGCGGGAATATGGAACGTTGCTTCTGTGCTTGACGAATAAAGTATTTAATCATCGTAGCTGTTGTATCAAAATCAGCGATGACGCCGTCTTTCATCGGACGAATGGCACGAATATTGCCTGGTGTGCGTCCAATCATTTTCTTAGCCGATTCTCCGACGGCTTCAATGCTCTTAGTATCTGTACGCAGAGCAACCACGGAAGGCTCTCTTACGACAATTCCTTTCCCACGAACATAAACCAGCGTATTTGCCGTCCCCAAATCGATTCCCAAATCTTTCGTAAAACCACCTAACATGATGTATCTCCCTTTCTTCGTCAATCTGAACTATTATATTACATCAAGCCCCGTTCCTTCAAACTTACAAACGATCCGTCCCCAATGATCAGATGATCCAGCACGTCGATCCCGACAATCTGTCCTGCCTCCACTAAGCGGGCAGTCAGCGATATGTCTTCCGGGCTGGGCGTCGGATCTCCGCTAGGATGGTTGTGCGCGCACACCAGGGATGCACTGCTGCATTTGATGGCCGCTCTGAACACCTCGCGGGGATGAACGATGGAAGCATTAAGGCTTCCCATCGATAACGTTTCCTGGGCAATGACATGATTTTTCGTATTTAAAAATACACAGACAAAATGCTCTTTCTGTAAATAGCGCATCTGTTCACTGAGCAGTTCTGCCGCGTCATGCGGACTGCGAATAATAACTGGCTCTACATGTCTCGATGCGGCTAAGCGCCGTCCAAGCTCTATGCCAGCCTTCAGCTGAACAGCCTTAGCGGTTCCAATTCCTTTGATTTGCGTAATTTCCTCAATGCTAAGATCAACGAGCTGCCGGATGCCGCCTGCTTCCCCCAGCAGCCGCTGGGCTATATGTACGGCGGATTCCTGGCGGGTACCGGTCCGAAGCAATATCGCCAGCAATTCTGCATGGCTTAAAGCGCTCGCCCCATATTGCATCATGCGCTCTCTAGGTCGTTCATCATGGGGGATGTCGCGCAGCAATAGCGTTGGCGACTCCATATATTCCCCTCTTTTCTAAGATTTAAATCAGCAGGTCACCGAAACTTCAGGATTCCCCTACATTTCGCATGCCGTTGTTCTATATCTATGAATCGGTGAGTACATCCATCCCCATTTCAGACAGCATGTCCGACAGCAGAGAAAGCGGCAGGCCGACAACGTTAAAATAGTCGCCTTCGATTCCTTCCACGATGGTTGCACCCAAGCCTTGAATCGCATACGAGCCTGCTTTGTCAGCAGGTTCCCCGCTCTTTACATAAGCCGCGATCGCATCATCACTTAACGATTTCATCTTTACGGTTGTCACACGGTGGGCAACCTTTGTATGACCGGATTCCCGATCAACACAAGCCACGCCCGTGTACACGAGGTGAGCCCGTCCTTGAAGCATGGACAACATCCTTGCCGCGTCAGCATGATCCTCCGGTTTCCCGAGGACATGATCATCTACAACTACAATCGTGTCGCTTCCCACAATGATACCATCTCCCGGATCATCCGTCAGCTTTCGGAGAACCGCTTCCGCTTTACGTAGTGCCAGTGACTCCACAATTCGCTCTGGCGACCACCCTTGCGGGGTGTCCTCATCAGCTTCACTAGGCATAATCTCGAATGGGATACGAAGGGAGGCAATCAATTCCTGACGCCGAGGAGAGGTGGAGGCCAATATGATACGGCGGTTTCTCTTCTCATTCAAGGGGGATAATCTCCTTTGTCATGTCTTAGAGCCTGCGGTATAACCAAAGTGCAGCTATAATGCCGAGCAGACTGAGCAGGCAAAAGTTAAGTTCAAGGTTAATATCATAACGAATAATGTCAAAATCAGCGCGAGGCGACCACTTAATCGGTGTAGTAGACGTTAAAAACGACAAAGCCTTGACAGGCTGAAGCGCCTTAGCAAGCCATGTTCCCGTCAGCCACCCCAGCAGCAAAAACAAGATGAGCATTCCTTTGTTTTTCTTCATGCATCCTCTTCCCTCGCCATATTTTGACACCCTAATTATTATACGGTGAATCGATAAGCAATACAAACAGAAATCCGGCAGGGGGAACTATTTCCAGTTCCAAGCCGGATTTTACGTAAATTTGAATTTATAGGCCATCCAGGAGTTTCTTTTGGCCCATGACATAGTTCATCATACCTGTTTGAATCTCCCACAAATGCCCCTTGGATTGATTTTTGTTATATTCGGAGAGCGCAGTGATTGAACTGTTCATGGATTGCTCCATCGCCGGCAGCACAGCCCCGGTCTCCGGACCCAAGCCGGCGGACAGCAACTGCATCGATTGGATCCACTGCTGGTGCAGATTTGTGATCGTAGTCATATTCTCCGGCGCCACCGCGCCCGCCTCCTGCTTCCCCAGCAGCGATGCCGATAGCTTACTAAGCTCCGATACCAGTTGCCCGCTTATCGTAAAATAGTCCGTCAGCGTCTGCTCCTCGCCCGCAAAGACAGCTGACTCTATATTAGGGAGCGCGATTTCTCTTACGTATAATTCGACGCCTTCGGCCTTAAGCTGATTGCTGAGCAGCTTGGCCTGCTCGCGGTCTGGTGAAATGCCCGCATACACCCGGTTCTCCTCATCCGAATCTCCGCCGGCGGCAATACCGGACTGCAGCAGCTCCCCCTTCGCTTGCTCAGCCCGTTCCGGGGTGCTGAACACACCGTACTGAAGCATATAAAAGATTTGACCTGGAATGTGAACAGCCGATTCAGTTAAATCAGGTGCGAGGGTTGCACCCGTTCCACCAGAGGAATCAGCCGGGGCTTGATTCACTGCATCATTGGTTTCAAGCTGTCCCGATGTTGGATCCTCACCTGCATTACCACCGTTAAACATAGACAGCACCATATACCCAAACAGCAAACCCGTAACAACCGCCGCTGTCACAGACACAGCCATTTTCCAGAAGGAGGTAGGTTTGCGTGAGCGATAATAGCTGTAGTCACCAGCAGATGACTCATATAGATCCGCCTCAGGCCCGAGATTCCAGTTGGAGTCGTTCGCTTCGGGGCCCACTCTTCCGGGATACACGTCATCATGAAGGTCATAGAGTTCCTTACGCTCACGCATATCGTCATATGTATCGTTATGTTCAGGTCCGTCACCAAACGACCCGCCGTCGATATGATCCAGACGCCGTCTTTCCTCAGCTAATCGGCCCCTGAACCGGTTATGACGCGAGGTTCTCCACCCTTGACCGTTCACATTCGGGGTCTCCCCCTCCTCCCGGAGAGGCGGAACGACGCGTAGATGATCATGCTGCATACTGCTCCTAGGTTCGAACGAAGTGCCCGCATCGGCAAACCGATCTGGCGCCGTTGTGTCAAACTCGTCGAATACGAGATGGCGGTCATCAACTTGGTCATTGCGTCTTGCTGGAACTTTTTGATACGGATCCCGTTCCTCACGCATATGATCCTTATGACTGTCCTTCGGCGGATCGTGATCAAAACGAATCGTCATCCGTGCTTTATTCATATCCACACACCTCACTTGTCCTTCTACACCTAGCTATATGATCAAGCTTGGCAACTTATGAGTGTGCGAAAAACAAAACAAACAGGCTGATCAAGAAAACATCTTGATCAGCCTGTTATACTTAGCGATTCCGCTCGCTTTGCCTCCGTTCGAAAGACAAAAGCCCATGCAATCCCCTGCTGCAGCGAAGCAGCAAAGCATGCGCGCAATCCATTTACTTCTTGCCTTTAATAGACTCTGCTAAAGCAGCACCGACTTTCCAAATATCGCCCGCCCCCATCGTGAGAACCAGATCGCCTTCTTTTACACGACCTTTGAGATCGTTCAGAACATCCTCTTTGGTAGGCAAATAGCGGGCACCGGCATTACTGTTCTGGACAATCAGCTCCACCAGCTTACCGGAACTGATACCCTCGATTTGCTTCTCGCCGGCAGGAGAATAAATATCGGTGATAATCACCTCATCGGCTTCTCCGAACGCGCGGCTAAACGCATCCAGAAGGAAAAAGGTCCTCGAATACCGCTGCGGCTGGAATACGGCAATAATCCGTTTGCCCGTCGCTTTAGCGGCACTGATCGTAGCCTCAATCTCCGTCGGATGATGCGCATAGTCGTCAATCACCAGAATGCCTTCTGCTTCACCAAGCACCTGGAAGCGGCGCTTAGCGCCGTTGAACTTAACAATGGCCTCTACAATCGCTTCAAACGAGATTCCGCCTTTCAAGCAGCATATCACCGTAGCCATTGCGTTGTAGACATTGTGTTTACCCGGTACGGACAGTTCCACGGTGCCCAGCTCCATTCCGTTATGAAGCATCGTGAAGCTGACGTGACGGTCGCCGAGCACCAGATTCGTTGCCGTATACTCAGCATCGGCATGAATGCCGTATGTGGTCACATTGCATTTTAGGTCAGGCAAAATAGCCTGGATGTTGTTATCGTCCGCGCAAACCACGGCCGTACCGTCTGCCTTGATCTGGCTGAGGAATTGTACGTAGGCCGCCTTAAGACGATTGAAATCCCCTTCGTAATTCTCCAAGTGATCGGCTTCGATATTCAGAACAACGCCCAGCCATGGATGGTATTGCAGGAATGAGCCGTCGCTCTCGTCGGCTTCGGCCACCACATGCTCACCTTCACCGGCTTTGGCATTCGTGCCAACGTTCATAATTTCCCCGCCGATGATAAATGTCGGATCGACGCCGCATTCTTCCATCACGAGCGCAATCATGGATGAAGTGGTTGTCTTGCCGTGCGCACCCGCTACGGCGACGCCTTTGCGTTCGTTCAAAAGACGTGCCAGCATCTGCGCACGGTGAAGGACAGGAATGTTCAGCTTCTCTGCTTCGACCCGCTCCACGTTGTCTTTGGACAATGCCGTGGAGTAAACCACAAGGTCAGCGCCCTTGACTTGCTCGGCAGTATGTCCGATGTATATTTTGGCGCCCTTGGCCGCCAGCTTTTCTGTCAATTCTTGCGATGCCACGTCAGAACCCGTGACTTTATAACCCATCTCCAGCATAACTCTTGCAATGGCGCTCATCCCGTAGCCGCCAATTCCTATAAAATGAACATGTTCCGATGTATTCAACAGATATCACCAACCTTTTTCAGAATCGGAAAGGCCCAGGAGGTTGGAACGCACGTCGGCAATCAGGTACAACGTGCCCGACACCACCCCAAGATCCTCCGCTTCCGTCCGTGACTTCAACTCTTCAAGTGCGTTTTTCCAATTTGGTTCTATGATGATTTGCAGTGTATGTTTGGCGTATTTCTCCCTTACCTGCTCTACGATGTCACCAAGCGCCTTGGCGTCCAGTTTCTTCCGGAAATCCGGTTCAGTCAGGATAAGCGTATCCACTATTGGCAGTATATGCTGCAAATACGATTCATGATGCTTATTTGCCAGCATTCCCATCATTAAGTTCAGTTTCCGATACTTATAGATCTGCGGCAAGCTTTTGGCCAAGGTTTCAGCCCCTTCGGGGTTGTGCGCACCATCGAGAACAATCCGCGGGGAGGACTGCACTTGTTCCAGTCTTCCCGCCCAGAAAGTATCCTTAAACCCTGTACGCAATTCTTCTTCATCCACGATAAAAGCCATGTACTGGCGGAGCACTTCCAGCGTCATCATGGCAAGCGCGGCATTGGCACATTGGTGCTCGCCCTGCATCGAGATGTCCAGATCCATGTCCCGGAAAGGACCCTTAAAACGGAAAGTCTGGCTTTCTTCGTCCCCACGCAACCGCTCATAGGAGAATTGTTCATCTACGAGATACAGACTTGTACGGTTTTTTTCTACCGTTTGTTTCAGAATTTCGACAGCCTCAGGCTGAGTTACCGTGCTCACCACAGGGACTCCGGGCTTGATAATGCCGGCCTTCTCCGTGGCGATCTCCTGAATGGTATCACCCAGAACGTCGGTATGGTCCATTCCGATATTCGTGATCACCGAAACGATGGGATGAACGATATTGGTCACGTCAAGGCGACCGCCAAGTCCCGTCTCCCATACCACTACGTCCGGATAAGATACCTCGCCATAATACAGGATCGCAAGGGCGGTGGACACCTCAAACATCGTTGGTGATCCGAGCCCGGAGCTCGCAACTTCGGCAACAAGCGGTTCTAAGCGATTCGCGAGCGCCAGCAGCGTCTCTTCCGGTATGTCTTCGCCGTTATACTGAAACCGATTGGTAAACTTCGTAATATAGGGGGACGTATAGGTGCCAACCGTGAATCCCCCTTGAAGCAGAACCTTTGTTAAAAAAGCGCATGTGGAGCCTTTTCCATTCGTTCCGGCCACGTGAATAAATTTCAACCGCCGTTCCGGATGGCCGAGCAACTCCATCAATCGCTGAATTCTATCCATGCCGGGGCGGATTCCAAACGGAATCAGCCCGTTGATCCAAGCTACCGCTTCTTCATAGGTATGGAACGGAGCTGCAGCAGCTGCTGCCGAATGATCAACCATCGTTCTCACCTTCTGGTCCAGATTCATCTTGCCCTCAGCCTCTCAATTCTTCGATGCGCGCGATCACTTTACTGCGTTTGTCCGAGTAATCCGCAAGCTTCGCCCGTTCTTCTTCAATCACCTTTTCCGGTGCTTTCGATACGAAACCAGGATTGTTCAGCTTCTTCTCCACACGCTCGACTTCACTGTTCAAGTGCTGAATTTCCTTCTCCAGACGTGTGATCTCCTGAGCGATATCGATCAACCCGGCAAGCGGCAGATACATTTCAACACCTGTAACGACAGCGGTCATCGCCTTATCGGGCGCCTCAAGCGCAAGGGAGGACTGATACTCCGACGTGTTGCAGAAGCGGCGAATATAATCCGCATTGCGATCGATAATGCCGGCAATTTGCCCGCTTACCGGCTTCAATTGCAGTTCCACTTTTTTGCTCATCGGTACGTTTACTTCCGCCCGGATGTTTCGTACAGCACGGATGACATCCATCAGCAGGTTCATTTCGGTAACGGCTTCCGTATTCTCCAATGCCTCGTCATAGGTCGGCCATGAAGCCAACATCACCGTCTCGCCTTCATGCGGTAAATGCTGCCAGATCTCTTCGGAGATGAACGGCATGAACGGATGGATCAAACGCATCGTGCGGTCCAGCACATAGGCAAGCACCGACTGCGTCTTTTTCTTGGCTGCTTGATCCTCGCCGTATAGGGACAGCTTGGCAAACTCAATATACCAGTCACACAGATCATCCCAGATGAAATTGTAGAGCAGTCGACCGGTTTCGCCAAATTCGTAGGCATCAATTAGACGCGTAATGTCGCGGGAAGTTTCGTTCAGACGATGCAAAATCCACCGGTCGGCCGTTCCCAGCTCTCCGGAAATGTCGATATCCGCCGCCGTGAAGCCCTCCAGGTTCATGAGCGCAAAGCGTGATGCATTCCAGATCTTGTTCGCGAAGTTACGCGCTTGCTCCACGCGTTCCCAGCGGAAACGAAGATCCTGGCCCGGCGTACTTCCGGTCGATATCATATAACGCATGGCATCTGCGCCATACTGTTCAATAACCTCGAGCGGGTCGATACCGTTGCCGAGCGACTTGGACATCTTGCGGCCTTCGCTATCCCGGACCAGACCATGGATAAGCGTATCTTTGAACGGCATTTGATCCGTAAATTCAAGCCCTTGGAAAATCATCCGCGATACCCAGAACGGAATAATATCATAACCCGTTACGAGAACGCTTGTCGGATAATAACGTTTGAAATCCTCGCTGTCCAGATTCGGCCAGCCCATGGTCGAGAACGGCCATAATGCGGAGCTGAACCAGGTATCCAGCACATCCTCATCTTGTCTCAGATCGTCCTTGCCCAGCTTCGCGCGCGCTTCCTCCTCATTCATGGCAACAACCACTTCGCCCGTGGATTCGGAATACCAGGCCGGAATCCGGTGGCCCCACCACAATTGACGGGAAATACACCAATCGCGGACATTCTCCATCCAGTGCAGGTAGGTTCTCTCGAACCGGTCAGGCACGAAGTTAACGCCCTTGCCGGATTTCTGCGCATCCACGGCTGCTTCCGCAAGCGGCTGCATCTTAACGAACCATTGCGTGGACAGATAAGGCTCGACCACTGCGCCGGATCTTTCGCTATGGCCAACCTGATGGACATGATCTTCGATGCGGAGCAGTACGCCAGATTCCTTCATATCGTTTACGATCTGCTTGCGGCATTCGCTCCGATCAAGACCTTGGTACTTGCCGGCAAACTCATTCATCGTTCCGGATTCATCCATCACGGTGATTTGCGGCAGGTCATGTCTCATACCCATCTCGAAGTCATTCGGATCATGCGCCGGCGTAATTTTAACCGCTCCGCTGCCGAAATCCTTCTCCACATACTCATCGGCAATAACCGGAATCTCGCGGCCGACAATAGGCAGGACCAATGTCTTGCCGATCATGTCTTTATAGCGTTCATCTTCCGGATGAACGGCTACCGCCGTATCGCCAAGCATGGTCTCCGGACGGGTCGTTGCTACGGTGATGGAGCCGCTGCCGTCTTTCAGCGGGTATTGCAAGTGATACAAATGGCCGTTGACCTCTTTGTACTCCACTTCAATATCGGACAACGCCGTACGAGCAGCCGGGTCCCAGTTGATGATGCGTTTTCCGCGATATATGAGCCCTTTATCGTAGAGCTTGACGAATACTTCCCGAACCGCTTCCGACAACCCCTCGTCGAGCGTGAAACGTTCTCTGGAGTAATCGAGGGACAGGCCGATCTTGGACCATTGGTCACGAATCGTATTCGCATATAGATCCTTCCATTCCCACACTTTCTCCAGGAATTTTTCACGTCCCAGGTCGTATCGGGTAACGCCTTCTTCGCGAAGCTTCTGTTCAACCTTCGTTTGCGTAGCGATGCCCGCATGGTCAGAGCCTGGCAGCCACAGCGCATCATAGCCCTGCATCCGCTTTACGCGGATCAGGATATCCTGCAGCGTAAAGTCAAGGGCATGGCCGATATGAAGCATTCCCGTAACGTTTGGTGGAGGAATAACAATCGTGTACGGCTCCGCGTCCGGTCGTTTGCCAGCTTCAAAAAAGCCGCCTTCCTTCCAGTACGGATACCATTTTTGTTCGGCTGCCTTCGGATCATACGTCGTCGGCATTTCTAACTGGGATTGGTTTTGTTTTTGATCCATATTTTCGTACCTCCGATACTATTAATCAGTTTTGCCAACCCGAATTGTTTTAGCCTACGGGGTGGCCATGGATATCCATGTTTGGCATGAAACAAAAAAAGCCCTTCGTCCTCAAAGGACGAAAGACTGTTCTCTCGCGGTACCACCTTTGTTTCGTGCTTACATGATTCATCCATCGTGTCCTCCCATGAAGAACATGAAAGGCTTACGATCAGCACGACACTTTACGCAGGTAACGGCTGCGGCCGGCGAACTCTAATCAGGGTAGAATCGATCCCTACTCTATCTCAAGTCCGCAACTCCGGGGCGACTTCGGCAAGCTGGTTCCTGCGGAATCTCACAGCGCTTAAATAGCAATTCCGCTCTCTGAAGGCCATACCTTCCTACTCTTCCCGTTCAACGTTGTTCTAGCTTATGAAATACATGTACATATTCTATTCAAATATACCGTGGTTGTTGCATATAGTCAATATTTCGAGTGTTTCCGAACGATTTAGACATCATACCTGTCGATCCAAATAAATCTTATACGTTGTAAAAGGAAGCCCCAGCTCGTCCCATCCCACTCTTCTCCTAACCAAACCCCCGCCAAACAAAAAGCAGGCCAAGGATGTCCTACCTTGACCTGCTTTTTCTTACGCAATTGCTCCCCCCACCGATTACTGGGGAATGTATAATACCTGTCCTTCTTCCACATTCTGCTCGGACATGCGGTTATATAACAAAAGCTCCCGCGGCGTCAGTTGATAACGCTCGGCAATCACGTCGAGTGTCTCCTCACGCTGTACAATGCACATCCGGACCTTGCGGAACGGCGTTTCCTCGCGGCGGTTACCCAGGAACAGACTCTTCCACTCCACATCCTCGGCCGAAGCCGAATCAACCAATTCCTCCGCCTCTTCTTCCTCGTCCCGAGCGGCTTGATCCTGAACCGTTCTGCTCGATTGAAGCAATGAAGATAAGCCTACACCCGATGTGCTGTTTGTGCTGCTGTTCTTCGAGTTGAAGGCCACCTTTAACTCCGGTTTGGTCGGAACCTCTTCAACTTTAACGGTAACCTCCTCCGTTATATCATCCATATCCTCCAAAGGTACTGCTTCCTCAGCAAAAACAGGCTGGGTTTCCTCCGTTTCCGGTGATTCCAGCACCGGTACGGCTTCAACTTCTTCGCCCTTACGCTCAGTGACACCAGGGAAACCGGCTGCTGAATCTTCCTGCACCGGCTCCGGCTGGGAGGCTGCCCGTTCGAATTGCCATACACTTGGAATCGACGGCTCAGCTGCCTGAGCTTCCGTCTCGCTATGTAAGGCATATTCGACTGTATCCCGGGCTTCAGTCGCACCGGAAATGCTTAGGGTGCTGTCCGAGGCCTGTGAATCCCGAGTTTGGTTCTCGTACTGCGCCCAGGATGCCAGGTACTGCTGTGTGCGTGCATCCGTCCCGGACTCTTGGGCTTTGGGCTGAGCCTCGTTGAAGTAAGAAGGTGAAGCCGAATTCGCGTCAGTGTTAGCTCCGCCTTGAAACTGGTCATACGGGTTGGCTGCGAACTGCTGCTCCCCGTTCGAATAATCTGTCGCTTCAGGAGCATGTACCACTGTGAATTCCTCATTGGCCCATACTTGGTCACGGGCTCCCGGAGCCGCCGCCTGAATTCCTTTGAGCGACAGAACCCCTGTAATGTTCAAGCTGCGCTTAGATAACAAATCCACGTCAAAATTCTCGATCTCGACCGCGATGTCATCTAATGATGATACCCGGTTCAGCGGGACCGTGATTTCGACCGGAATCCAGTGTTCGAGCGGCTCCGTCTCTCCGGCTTCGGTGTCACCTTTATACAGGCCTGCAAGAAGCAGATGACCCCGAAGCGTGGCCTGGTCCTGCTGACTGATCACCTGAATGTGCGGGATCAACTCCGCCTCTTCCAATTCATCGATTCCCGGCAAATCTTCCGTTAAATTAATACGCTCGTAAATATCGAACCGCAATCCGTAGGACTGGTCAAACACGGGAATGTCCTCCTTTTTGGCATATACTATCCGTGATCTGTTATCACGGCATGAGCCTAAGTTTTGCCACTCAATTTATCTATATGCCGAAAATAGGAGAGCATGACTTTTTTGCGAATTGTGCGTGAAAGTTACCGGTTCATTCAGGATTTTGCAAATTTTCTTAACGGCCTGCTGACTCTATGATTTGCTCTCTTAACTCCAACATATCCTGAGGCCAGGGCGCTTCCACCTCGATACTCTCGCCCGAGAGAGGATGAGTAAACAACAGACGTTTGCCATGCAGCGCCTGGCGCGGGAACGTCTCGGGTCCTCCGTATAAGGAATCTCCCAGAAGCGGATGTCCCATATGACTTAGATGCACCCGGATCTGATGCGTACGGCCGGTTTCCAGACGAATTTGCAGCAGGCTGGCTTTTGGATACACTTCAGATGAGAGAATATGCGTGATCGCAGCCTGCCCGGTTAATGAAACCCGCCGGCGGCTTGCGTGATAGCGGTCTTTGCCTATCGGCAAATCGATTCTCTTCAGATCCTGCGAGACCCTCCCCTGAACAATAGCCGCATAAATCCGGACGATCTTCTTCTCCCGCATGGCCTCGTCAAGCTTTAGCTGCGCATATTCATTCTTGGCGTACAGTATGGGACCTGTTGTGTCCTTATCCAGCCGATGAATATGCCGGACTGCCGTATGAATGCCTTCGGCTTCGTAATATGCAGCTACCACATGATTCAGCGTTGTCTCCGTGCTCTCGTTGTCCGGATGGACCGCCATGCCGGCCGGTTTGTTCACGACCAGGCAGAAATCGTCCTCGTACAATACATCTAGCTTCTGCCATCTCGGTTCGATGCCGTAATCCCGATAAGGAAAAAGGACCAGCCGAAGCCGGTCCCCTCTCCATTGTATCCCTTGCTCATGATGAAGCTTGCGATACAGCTTCTCGGGCATACCGACCGTTTCCATAAGCCACTTGGCAGCAGCCTCGTTCCGATCCGGCTGACTAAGCAGCGCCTTGCCCGGCGTCATCTCCAGCCATTCGGCGCGTTTGCTCCAACCGCCCCCGTAACTCATAGGCTCTTGAAGGCATTGTAGTTGGCTTCGATGGTGGCATCGATATCTTCCACCGTATGCGCTCCCGAGATGAACATGCCCTCGAACTGGGAAGGAGGTACGCTGACTCCCTCTTCTACCATCGCTGCAAAATATTGACGGAAACGATCCAGATCGCTTGTCTTGGCCGTATCAAAATTGACAACCGGCGTATTCGTGAAGAAAGGACATACCATGGACCCGATCCGGTTGATCGTAAGCGGGATCCCGAATTCCTTAGCGTTTCGCTCAAATCCGGCCTGAAGGCGGGCTCCCCGTTCCTCCAGCTGTTCATAGATAGCAGGCGTCAACAGTTTTAGAGTCGTGTAGCCGGCCGCCATGGCGAGCGGATTTCCGCTTAACGTTCCTGCTTGATAGATCGGCCCTGCCGGAGCAATCTGATCCATCAGCTCACGCTTGCCTCCATAAGCACCGACTGGCAGACCGCCGCCGATCACCTTGCCCAGACATGTCAAATCCGGCGTAACGCCATAACGTCCTTGCGCACAGTTTAGATCCACGCGGAATCCGGTCATGACCTCGTCGAAAATAAGCACTGTACCATAATCGGAAGTGACCTTACGGAGTCCTTCCAGGAACCCTGGCTGTGGAGGTACCACGCCCATGTTGCCGGCCACCGGCTCAACAATGACTGCGGCGATCTCTTCGCCGAACCGCTTGAAGGCAAGCTCTACCGACTCCAAGTCATTATAAGGAACGGCAATGGTGTTGGAAGCCACGCTCTCAGGGACACCGGGACTATCGGGAAGACCCAGCGTTGCGATGCCTGATCCGGCCTTGATCAGAAGGCTATCGGCGTGACCGTGATAAGAGCCTTCGAATTTGATGATTTTGCTGCGCCCGGTATAACCGCGCGCCAGCCGGATGGCGCTCATGGTAGCTTCCGTACCGGAATTCACCATTCGCACAACCTCCATCGACGGCACGCGCTCGCAGACGAGCTTCGCCATCTTCGTTTCCAACAGGGTTGGCGCACCAAAGCTGGTCCCCTTCCCAGCGGTCTCCTGAAGCGCTTCAACGACCTCAGGGTGCGCGTGGCCCATAATCAGCGGTCCCCAAGAACCTACATAATCGATAAAGCTGTTGCCATCGATATCATATACGCGGCTGCCTTCTCCGCGATCGATATAAATCGGCGTTAGTCCCACAGATTTAAACGCACGTACCGGACTGTTGACACCGCCGGGAATGTATAACTTCGCTTCTTCAAAAGCAGAACGCGATAATTCTTCTTTCCGCATATCTTGGCTCATACTATGCACTCCTAACTCTTTAGTCGTTATTGCTTACTTGCTGCGCATCCAGCGTGCTGCATCCTTCGAGAAATACGTGATGATAATGTCCGCACCGGCACGCTTCATCCCCGTCAGCAGCTCCATCACAATCGCTTGCTCACTGATCCATCCCTGCTGAGCAGCCGCCTTAATCATGGAATATTCCCCACTTACGTTATAAGCGACAATCGGCAGATCAAACTGGTCTCTCAGCAATCTGACAACGTCAAGGTAGGCCATAGCTGGTTTCACCATCAGCATATCGGCGCCTTCCAGCACGTCCGTCTCCGCCTCGCGAAGCGCCTCTCTCACATTGGCCGGATCCATCTGATAGGTTTTACGGTCGCCGAACTGTGGAGCAGAATCGGCAGCTTCACGGAAAGGTCCGTAAAAGGCCGAAGCGTACTTAACCGAGTAAGACATGATCGGCACGTTATAAAATCCGGCTTCATCAAGTCCGGAACGAATGGCTTGAACAAAACCGTCCATCATATTGGAAGGTGCAATAATATCGGCTCCCGCCTTCACTTGGGAAACCGCTGTACGAACGAGCAGCTCCAGTGACTCGTCGTTTAATACATCGCCGCAGGTGTGACCGTCACGCTCAAAGGTATGCACCATACCGCAGTGGCCGTGGTCGGTAAATTCGCACAGGCACGTATCAGCAATCACCAGAAGATCGGGATACCACGACTTGATGAGACGGGTAGCCTCTTGGACAATCCCGTCATCCGCAAAACCGGATGTGCCTACGCTGTCTTTGGTCTCAGGAATTCCGAACAGGAGCACAGCAGGAATGCCTAGACTTACGATTTCGTCTACTTCCTCTTTCAAGGTATCGAGCGAAAAATGATAGACCCCCGGCATCGAGGAAATTTCGGATTTCACACCACTGCCATAGGTAACGAAGATTGGCTGAACCAGATCCTCCGTATGAAGCACGGTCTCACGGACCATGCTGCGAATGCCGGCATTTTGACGCAGCCGACGATGGCGTACGATTGGAAAACTCATGACGTATACCTCCTGATGATGTAATTTTTGATCATGTATTTAAAAGATAAGGATATTATGGCGCAACGCGGCGTGGATCGTTCTCATTCCAAATGCACAAGGCCTTCACCAGACTGTCGATCGTCGCTTCCTCGGCGAGGAGGGATACGTGCAGACCGGCTTCCTCTGCCGTCTGGGCGGTCAAAGGTCCGATGCAAGCAATCGTCGATCCTTTTAACAGTTCGGCAGGATCTGCTACGCCCATCCCCTTCAGCGCCTTCAGCAGATTGGTAACGGTAGAGGAACTGGTAAAAGTAACGGCGTGAATGCCGCCATCTTGAAGCAGCTTCAACAGCTCATCATCGTCCTCACCACATAGCACGTTCTCATAGATCACGGCTTCCGTCACGAGCAGACCCATTTCCGTCAGCTTCTCTGGCAGCCACTTGCGTGCCAGATCGCCCCGAGGCAGCAGCACACGCTGACCAGGCTTGAGCTCTGAACCGTAAGCATCGATAATGCCTTCCGCCTGGTACCGCTCCTTAATGACTTCAGCGGCTATGCCGTAATTACCAAGAGCATGGGCTGTTGCTGGACCAACCGCGACGATGCGGGCAGAGGCTAGGGAACGAATATCGCGCCCATTCTCCTTCAAGTGGCGGAAAAAGAATTCGACTCCGTTCACGCTGGTGAAGAATACCCAGTCATACGTACTCAGCTTGTCCAGTGCTTGTTGAACGCCAGCAAGCACTTCGTCCTTCGAAGGCATGACGATGTCGATGACGGGAAATTCATAAGGCTCTCCGCCGAGCTCTTCGATTTGGGATACCAATGCACTGGCCTGGCTTCGGGCCCTCGTGACCAGAATTCGTTTACCGAACAGAGGCAGCCGTTCTGCCCACTTCAGGTGCTCCCGCTGAAGCACCACCTGTCCAACAACGATGACGGCAGGCGGCTGAAAATCCGCTGCCTTGACTCTGTCCTCGATGTCCGCCAGCGTCCCCGTCAGCGTATCTTGCTCCGCTCGGGTTCCCCATCTAATAAGAGCCACCGGGGTTTCTGGCGGCCTGCCATGTTTGATCAGTTGACGACTGATATATCCGATCTTGGCCACACCCATCATAAAAATCAAAGTCCCCGTTGCATTGGTCACCTTATCCCATTGAATCATCCGGTCCAGCTTTTCGGGACTTTCATGCCCGGTAATGATGGATAAAGATGAAGCATGGTCACGATGCGTCACCGGAATCCCGGCATAAGCCGGAACGCTGATCGCTGAGGTGATCCCCGGTACAATCTCGTACAAGATGCCATGACGGTATAACAGCTCCGCTTCTTCGCCTACTCTACCGAAGATGGTTGGATCGCCGCCCTTTAAACGGACGACCGTCTTTTCTTCCAAAGCATAATCAACCAGCAGCTGATTGATCTGCTCCTGCTTCATCGTATGCCGATCGGGGAGCTTGCCTACATAGACCTTCTCCGCTCCGGGCTTCATCCACCGCAGCAGCCGAGGGCTGGCTAATCGGTCGTACACCACGACATCTGCCTTCTCAATGCATTCCTTGCCTTTAATCGTGATCAGGCGTGCATCGCCCGGTCCTGCTCCCACGAGATAAACCTTGCCTGCCATCCCCTCAACCCCTAACTTGTGCCAGTATCTTCTCCGCTCCTTTAGCTTTCAGCTTTGCAGCCACTTCCACTCCGAGCGATTCAGGATCGGTTCCTTCGGCGCTTTCCTTCAATACGATTTCGCCGTCAGGAGAGCCAACCATTCCTGTTAATTGTATAACGTTTTGTGCTCCGCGGGAATCTTCGGCATCCACATTCTTCAGGACAGCGTAAGCCCCGATAGGCACCTGGCATCCTCCGTTCAGCTCGCTCAGAAACTTGCGTTCAGCCGCAACGGTTCGTGCGGTGACATCATCATTATAAAGTGAGAGCAAATGCAGCAGCTCAGCATCGTTCTCGCGGCATTCAATCCCGAGTGCGCCCTGGCCAACGGCAGGCAGGCTAATTTCAACCGGCAAGTACGATGTGATCCGGTCCTCCCAGCCCATGCGCTGAAGACCTGCGGTCGCCAGAATGATGGCCTGAAATTCACCATCCTCCATTTTGCGAATGCGAGAATCGATATTCCCTCGAATCCATTCGATCTGCAGATCCGGCCGATAGGCCTTGAGCTGGCTGGACCGGCGCAGACTGCTTGTCCCCACTTTGGCACCTGTAGGAAGGTCATCCAGCGTTGCCCCTTCTTTGGAGATCAGGCAATCACGAGGATCCTTTCTTGCCGGCACCGCGCCGGACACCAAACCTTCGGGCAGAACAGAGGGCATGTCCTTCATGCTATGAACCGCCATATCAATCTCACCGTCGATCATTGCCTGCTCGATTTCTTTGACAAACAATCCTTTGCCGCCTACCTTGGAAAGCGTAACATCCAGTATGCGGTCCCCCTTGGTGACGATTTTCTTGACGGTGAAGTCATAGTCCAGACCATGCTCCTTGGCTAAACGCTTTAAATCATCGATAACCTGTCCTGTCTGTGTCAGTGCCAGAGCACTTTGTCTACTGCCAACTACGATTGTGCGCATCTTTCATTCCTCCTGATTATTCGCAATCCACTGCTTGATTTTATCCTCACTCCAGGGCGCATAACCTTCGCGGCGGATCTCTCCGAGCATATCCATGCGGTATGCCTTGTGCAGCAGCCGCCTGCGTGCATCAGCAGACTCCACCTCTTCCCTGATTATCGAACGCATCCTATATAAAAAATCCAAATAATCCTCATACTCAGGCCCGAACTGTTCTTCGAGATCGTCGCGTATACCGCGTGCGGCCATCGGCCCAGCTCCTGATGTTGATACAGCCAGTGTAAGCCTCCCTCGTCGCAGCACCGTCGGGTTGATAAACGTCCCGGCCTCGCCGTTGCTGGCTACGTTAACCAACACGCCAAGACGATCGGCGTCCTCCGCTATCTTCAGGTTCAGCATGCTGTCGTCCGTTGCCGCATGAACCATGAACGCGCCTGTCAGATCGTCTGATTGATACTTCCGCTTCGTCCATCGAAGAGCCTTCTCATTGGCCAAACGTTGAAGTTTCTCGCTTCGTAGTATGGGACTTACAATATGTACGCTTGCTCCGGCATTCAGCAGGGTGTCGGCTTTACGTTCCGCCACCTTGCCGCCGCCGACAATCAAGCATAGACGTCCCCTGCAGTTCAGCAGGACGGGCACATAATGATCATCATATGCCATCTGCCATCACACTCCTGACCAACTATGGAAAGCGGACCACGTATTGAGAAAGAAATTCAAAATAATGAATCCATACCCGATTAAGGCCCATATGGCTGCTTCCCTGCCTGACCTTCTCCACAGGCGACGTTTGATGAAATAAACCAAATACATCGCAAGAGCCGTCAATGTAGACAGGACTTTGATATCCAAGAACAAGGTCCATCGCCCAGCCATGGCCACCGACATGACGGCCAAAATGAGCGACATGACCAGAATAATCGTTCCAGCCATCAGCGCTTTATAAGAATAAACATCAAGCTTCTCCAGACTTGGCAGCCTGCGGATCGTATCATTCCATTGCTTGTGCTTCAGTTTCCGGTGAAGGAACATATAAATCGCCGCAAACACAGCCCCGACGGTCAAAGCGGCGAAGCTGACACTCGCCAGGGCAATATGAATAAGCAAGAGACGATGTTCCGTCTCCCAGCTGTACAATGCATTGTCTCCCGCCGTGACCCATAAACGATTGACCAGCATGACGCTAAACCCGACGAGGTTCATTAACAGGACGGCAAATTCCGACCGCTTCAAATACGCCAGGGCAATCGAAGTAATCGATATGCAGAACGCCAGCAGGAACAGGAAATCAAACAGCGTAAACACCGGGAAGTGGAAGTGTCCGCCTTCCATCGCTCTGATGCTGATTCCGGTGAATTGTAACAGTGCAGTAATAACAAGAAGCCCTGTGCCTATCCGCTTCGCCACCGAATTGCGTGAAACGCAATCCGAGATATAAAACAGAAGGCTCAGGGCATAGATACAAATGCCGGTGATATAAATTAAGTTTAACAGCATGGGTTTGTACTCACCCTCCTCAAAGGGTGGCTGGGGCTAGAGACACCTTAAGCGGTTTCTCTTCTGCCTGCTGATCTACAGCATTCTTCGTCCGTTCAGCTTTAACGGGTGCAGTTGCTTTCTTGTTGCGGCTGCGGGCTTCCTGCTCATTCTCATGGATCAGGCTTTCCAGCGCAAAGATTTGTGAAAAATAATCCAGTGCTTCACCGCCCTGCTTGCCGCCCGTCATTTCCTTAATCCGGTTAATGGGATCATGCATCATCTGGTTAACGATGCTCTTGGTCAAACGACGGATGACTTTTCGCTGGCGTTCATCCAGTTCTGGAAGCTTGTTGAACAAGCTTTCCATCGTTTCTTCATGAATGGTATTCGACTTCTCCTGCAAGGCCCGAATCGCCGGTCTGACACCGAGCGTCTTCAGCCATGTGTGGAATGCATCCATCTCTTCTTGAATCATTACTTCAATCTTCGCTGCTTCCACCCGGCGCATTTCCATATTGGTCTCTACAATGCCTTCCAGATCATCAATATCGTACAAGAACACATTGGAAAGTTCCCCAATCACCGGATCGATATCCCGTGGCACAGCAATATCAATCATGAACAACGGGCGGGCCTGACGTTTCTTCATGCTCTCTTTAACCCGCTCCGCATTCAGAACATATTCATTCGAGCCCGTAGAGCTAATAATAATATCGACTTCATGCAGCAAATTCTTGGCTTCGGCTATGGTGCACGGCGTCCCTTGGATCTTGCGTGCAAGTTCCTCCGCACGGCCAAGCGTACGGTTGGCTACAATTACTTCCGCAGCACCGTTGGCATAAAGATGCTTCACGGTAAGTTCGCTCATCTTGCCTGCGCCGAGAATCATTACTTTTTTGTCGTTAAACGTACCGAAAATCCGTTTACCCAGTTCCACCGCAGCATAGCTGACAGAAACAGCACTCTCTCCGATCGATGTCTCGGAATGAGCCCGCTTGCCGAGCGTAACAGCTTGCTTAAACAACATATTAAACCAAGTACCGGTGGCATTCTGCTGCTGCGACGTCAAAAAAGCATTGCGCACCTGTCCCAGGATCTGCGTCTCTCCAATGACCATGGAATCCAAGCCGCAAGTAACCTTAAACAGATGGGAAATCGCTTGTTCGTCTTCATATATATAGAGGTGTTGTGTAAATTCTTCACGATTAATGCCGAACCACTGTTCCATAAAACTGCGGATAAAGTAGCCGCACATATGAAGGCGGTCTACCACAACATAAATCTCAGTGCGGTTGCAGGTAGCGACAATGACGCCTTCCAATACGCTCTTGGTCGAATTTAGCTGCTCTAACGCCTTCGGCATGTCTTCTTCCGAGAATGTAAAACGTTCTCTGACTTCCACGGGCGCCGTGCGATAGTTCAACCCAACAACGACGATGTGCATTGCATGTTCACCTGCCTATTTCTCCGAGTAGTTTTGCCGTTCACAACGGACTGTCTTGACCCTGTTCATTATATCACAGTATATTGAGCACCCTTGTCTATTTTATGAAATGTTTATGAAATCCCCATACTTCTTCATCCCATTCATGAAGATTTCTACTGTAGATCGTACCTTACTATTGTGGATATAGAACACCTTAGATATACGTGTTATTTTCTACGAAATCTCTTTTCAGAGAACGACGGACTGGAAATCGACCGTACTTCTCAATCCCCAAAATAAATAACCATGGAAACCTCCATGGTTATCAGTATAGGCATTTTTTTAGAAGGCTGGATTAAACGAGTTCAGCCTGGTTCATCTCAGGCGTTTCCACGGTCATTTCGCCGAGTCCTCGCACGAGTTTCTTAGCATAGCATTTTTCAGGTTTCAAAGCGGATACCAGATAGTCAATAGCCAGTTGCGGATCTACTGTCTCCCCGCAGGTATAACAGTCAATCGCAGCAAAACCTCTCTCAGGGTATGTGTGAATCGAGAGATGGCTTTCCGACAGCAACACCAGCACAGTTGCACCTTGTGGTTCAAATTGCTTGGATTGGACGGACATTACCGTTGCTCCACATGCTTCAGCGGCTTCCACCATCTGAGCTTGCAAAAATTCTGCACTGTTCAATAGTTCAAAATCGACTCCCCAAGTATCAACAGCAACGTGTCTTCCGAAAGTTGAGTATTCCATCTTCCGGTTTCCCCCTTCCTAGGAATAAAATGTTTGAAAATTTCATCCGCTAGGACCTACGTCATTCACTTCCCGAGGGAATAATCTCTCGCAACATTACATGTCCTGAGTGAATCCTGGTTCCTATATTCTTTTCAACGAGATTAAAAATAACATCTATGACGCTTAAATGCAACACCTTTTTCGAAAATAACCCATAAATATTTTACAGCTCAATATATGTGCGAATGAACCACTTGGTGTCATGGATCCGTGAATAAAAAAGGCGCCCTGTTACAGGGCAGCCTCCTTAGGCCTCTAGCACGAATAGGCGTTGATTAAACCGTCGCAGCCGCTCATCTATGGTCTTCGTAATAAGATTATCATTCCCTGCTGCAATCCGTTGGTCCAGAAGCACGTTAATATGATGCTGGATGGATTCGATCTCTTTCTCTGCTTCATTGCTGTTGAAGAGTCGCTGCAGCTCTCCTGCCGTATTCTTGTACTCATAAATGACAATGCTGTCGTTCCCGGTGACTTGCGTAATTCTGTGCACCGTTCCCGCGTGGTAGTCGTAGCTCATCGTAAAGCCGCGATAAATCCGATTCACTTTACCTGATCCCTTAAAAGCCGCAAACAGTTTGCGTACGGCATTTGTCAGATGGGGAGTAACCAATCGGCACGACAGCTCACAGACGTACAAGCCATTCTTGCGTTCAAAGGGCAAATGAACTTCTTCCCCGCTTTCATCTTCGAGCACGAACACCTGCTCTCCGCTATCCATGACTTTTACCCGGTTAGTAACCCGGAAAGCTTGGGTATACTGCAGAAATTGATCCATTTGAATATCCGTCATTTGCATTGTGGCATTAACATATTCTGTGGCTAACCGCTGAGCCATAAAAATCTCCCTCAATTCTTTTAACTTACTACCATTATACAGCAAATCCAAGCGGTCTTTCCTGCCGTTCGAATGAGAATATCCATCATATTTCATAAAAAAACGGAATTAGCCGGAATCAGAGCGATATTTCCCGCAAGATGCTCACTTTCCTGTAAAGAATTCACCGATTCCCTATATTAGCCTTGAAAAAAATATCACGAAATTAATCGGATCAGGCTTGCTCATTGCCTTCCGTTTCCGAATCCAGATATGGCTCTTCCTCTTCATTCATAGTCCCCATATGGGACTCCATGATGGCCCATAACTCATCTTTACCCAGACCGAGCTCGGATGAAAACATGACAAAAGAGTGATAGGGTTTGAAGCCTAGTGTTTCCTTCACGATCTTTACATGCTTCTCACGGCGCGTTTTCGGAATTTTGTCCGCCTTGGTCGCAACCACGCATACCGGCCGGTTATAATGCTGCAGCCATTCATACATGCTGATGTCATCTTTTGAGGGCGGGTGACGCATGTCCACAATCAGTAATACAAGCTTCAGTTCTTCCCGACTGAGCAAATATCTCTCAATCATTTCGCCAAATGCCGCACGCTGGGTCTTGGATACCTTCGCATAACCATAGCCGGGAAAATCGACCAGATACAGGTCGTCGTTCACCCGATAATAGTTGAGCTGCTGGGTTTTCCCTGGTGTTGCACTGGTTCGGGCCAGGTTCTTACGGGATATCATACGATTAATCAGTGATGACTTGCCCACATTGGAACGCCCTGCCAGAGCAATTTCCGGCAAGGCGTCTTCAGGATATTGAGCAGGTACGACAGCACTGATGACAAACTCGGCTTTCGTAACTTTCATAATTAGACTTTCCTCTCTAGTGCACTCCCGCTTGTTCAACGAGCGCATGCTCCAGAACCTGATCCATATGGGATACCGGAACGAACTCAACGTCGTTCTTCACGCTGTCAGGTATATCACGCAAGTCACGTTCGTTATCCTTAGGGAGTAATATTTTTTTGTAGCCGGCACGGTGGGCTGCCAGGGATTTCTCTTTCAAGCCACCAATCGGAAGAACACGTCCCCGAAGTGTAATCTCCCCCGTCATGGCCACATCACGGGCTACATGCCGTTTGGTTAAAGATGAGATAAGAGCCGTCGCAATCGTAATGCCGGCTGAAGGGCCGTCCTTCGGAATGGCTCCCTCCGGGATATGGATATGGACATCCAGCTTCTCGTGGAAATCCGGATCAATGCCCAGTTCTACCGCCTTCGAGCGGGTAAAACTGAAGGCGGCTTGGGCCGATTCCTTCATCACATCACCCAGTTTCCCCGTCAAGATCAGCTTGCCGGTACCAGGCACCACGGTAACCTCAATGGTCAGCGTCTCGCCGCCCACTTCAGTCCACGCAAGCCCTGTTACCGTGCCTACTTGATCTTCAAGCTCGGCCATACCATAGCGAAACTTCGGAATACCGAGATATTCCTTAATATCGTCAGCCTTAATCTCAATGGATTCCGATTGATTAGTCACGATCTGTTTGGCTGCTTTGCGGCATAGGGCAGCCACTTGCTGCTCCAGATTCCGCACCCCAGATTCACGGGTATATTCCCGGATCACCTTCATGAGTGCTTCCTCGTCCAGAATTAACTGCTCTGGCGCAAGACCATGCTCACTCTTCTGCTTGGGCAGCAAATAACGATTGGCAATCTGCAATTTCTCCAGCTCCGTATAGCCTGGAATGTACAGCACTTCCATCCGGTCCAGGAGCGGTCTTGGAATGTTGTGAAGCACATTCGCCGTTGTGACAAACATGACGTTAGACAAATCAAAAGGAATTTCCACGAAATGATCGCTGAACGTATTGTTTTGCTCAGGGTCAAGTACCTCAAGCAGTGCGGAAGACGGGTCGCCGCGGAAGTCGGAGGCCATCTTATCGATTTCATCCAGCAGGAACACAGGATTCATCGAACCCGCTGTTTTCATGCCTTGAATGATACGTCCCGGCATAGCCCCAACATAAGTGCGCCGGTGACCGCGGATTTCCGCCTCGTCTCGTACTCCGCCTAATGAAACACGAACGAACTTGCGTTCCAAAGATCGGGCAATAGAACGGGCCAGCGATGTTTTACCGACCCCTGGAGGACCAACAAGACATAGAATAGGCCCCTTCATCTTCTTCACCAGCTTTTGGACCGCCAGATATTCCAGCACGCGTTCCTTCGGCTTCTCGAGACCGTAATGATCCTCATCCAGCACTTGCTCCGCTTTGACGATGTCCAGATCATCCTCGGTCTTGTTCGTCCATGGCAGCGCCAATAGCCAATCGACATAGTTCCGAATCACGCCGCCCTCTGCAGAGCTCGCCGGCATTTTCTCGAGTCGGTCGATTTCCTTCTCTACCTTCTCATGTACGCGCTCTGGCAACTCAAGCTCCTGAAGCTGACTTCGAAGTTCCTCTACTTCCCCTGCACGGCCTTCCTTGTCGCCCAGCTCTTTCTGGATGGCCTTCATCTGTTCGCGCAAATAGTATTCCTTCTGGGTCTTCTCCATTTGCTTCTTGACCCGCTGGTTGATCTTGCGCTCCAGTTCCAGCACTTCACGCTCGTTATTCAGTATATCTAGAAGTTTCTCGAGGCGTTTGCGAACATCAATTGTTTCGAGAATTTCTTGCTTATCCTTGATCTTCAGTGACAAATGACTCGTAATGACGTCAGCCAGTCGGCCCGGCTCATCAATATCGGAAACGGCCGCCAGTGTCTCTGGTGTCACCTTCTTCGACAGATTGATATAATTCTCAAACTGAGACAGTACGGTTCGCATTAATGCGGAAACTTCAGGGTCATGATTCTCTTCTTCGGGAAGCTCCCGAGCGATGACCTCATAGTATTCCTCTTGATCCGTATATTCAATAACTTCCGCCCGTTCCATACCCTCCACTAGCACACGTATGGTACCATTAGGAAGCTTAAGCATCTGGCGTACATTCGCAACTGTGCCAATCCGAAAAATATCATCCTGCGTCGGTTCTTCAATGTTCACTTCCGATTGAGAACATAGGAGAATCAAATTGTCTTCAACCATCGCCTTTTCTAAAGCCTTTACCGATTTCTCCCGGCCTACATCCAAGTGAAGCACCATACTTGGATAGACCAACAGACCTCTCAAAGGCAGTAAAGGAAAACGACGACCTTTGGATTTACTGGGTCCCATCGCTTTCGCACCTCCAATGGCTCTCAATGTTGACACTATTCCTATTTTATCAAATCTGCGTATAAAAAACCAACCAAACGAAGCTTAACATCCTCCGGCGTCCGTTATTTTGCCGTTTCGCGGAGGCGTCGCCTGCAGCAATGAAGCGGAAGCGGATGGAAATACCTCGTTTGCAGGGAGCTGTACCACCTCCGGAGCGAACGTTCCACCAAAAATATGGCTGAATACTTCATCCAGCGACTCTACCGGAATTACCCGCAAACCGCCGCTCAAATCCTGAAACAGCGTCTGCCAGTTGTCTTTAGGGATGATGACGCGGGTAGCACCTGCCTGGAATGCCGCCTCCACTTTAGCGATGACCCCGCCTATCGGTTTCACTTTTCCATGAATACTCATCTCGCCAGTCATGGCGACCTTGTTATCGACTTCAATCCCTTTGATGGCTGATACAATTGCTGTTGCCATCGCAATACCGGCGGAAGGACCGTCAATCGGTGTTCCTCCGGGAAAATTGATGTGCAGGTCATAGTTTTTAGGTGTAAAGCCCATCGAACCCAGCACGGTTAGTACATTCTCGATCGAGCCTTTGGCCATGCTCTTGCGACGCAGCTTGCGCGAGCCTCCGCCAAATTCCTCTTCATCCACAACCCCGGTGATATTGTAGGTACCCCGGCCCTCTTCGACAGGAACCGCAGATACTTCAATTTCAAGCAGTGCCCCCATATTCGGGCCATATACGGCCAATCCGTTTACTACGCCAATCTGAGGCTTCTCCGGTATTTTCCGGTCGGGCCTTGGCTGAAGCTGGCTGCTGCTGGCTACCCATTCTACATCCGCCGCTCGCAGCGAATCTCGCTTCTCCGTCAAAGCAAGACCGGCAGCCAATTGAATCATATTGACCGCTTCCCGTCCATTGGAGCAGTACTGCTTCACAACTTCCACCGCTTCAGGCGCTGCATTCAAACCAATTTTCTGAATGGCATCCTCTGCAATTCTCCCAATTTCTTCAGGCAAAAGCGGACGGAAAAAAATCTCCATGCAGCGCGAGCGAAGTGCAGGAGCAATCTCTTCGGGCGAACGTGTCGTAGCACCCACCAGACGGAAGTCTGCCGGAAGGCCATTTTGAAAAATATCGTGTATATAGGCAGGTGTATTGGCATCCTCCGAATTATAATATGCACTTTCGAGCAGTACCTTGCGGTCCTCCAGCACTTTTAAAAGCTTATTCATCTGGATGGGATGCAATTCCCCGATTTCATCAATAAACAGGATCCCCCCATGGGCCTTGGTCACCGCACCCGGCTTCGGCTGAGGAATGCCTGCAACCCCCATGGCACCGGCACCTTGATAAATCGGATCATGAACAGACCCGATGAGCGGGTCGGCAATTCCCCGTTCATCGAAACGAGCCGTCGTTGCGTCGATTTCCGTGAATTTTGCGTCATATTTAAACGGCGATTGCGGATTCTTCTTGGCTTCCTCCATCACGACGCGGGCAGCAGCAGTCTTACCGACCCCCGGGGGTCCGTAAACGATGACATGTTGAGGGTTCGCGCTGCATAGCGCTGCTTTTAAGGCGCGCAAGCCGTCCTTTTGCCCCACGATGTCATCCATCGTTTGCGGCCTTGTTTTCTCAGCGAGCGGTTTCGTTAGCGATATCGACCGGAGTTTGCGGAGTTTATCGAGCTCCTTGCGCGATTCCCGATCCACCGCTGTTTTGCTTGTCTTCTGTCCGCGCAATAAATTCCAAAAATAAATGCCGATGATGACCGCAAAAAACAGTTGCACCAGCATAATTACGATACTTAAATTCACAAGTCATTCCTCCTGTACTCCATTATGTCTTCATCCAAACGTTAATACATGGTAGTATTGCCGATTCCTCGGATGGTAAAACGCGGGAGGGGGAACAAATTGTAAAAGAAGGTGATTTAATCAGGATGCATTAACGAAGTCATAAAGTATCAAAAAGTGGATGGGAGACGTTGTGAGACGTTGTGATGTGAGACGCTCCGCGTACGTATCGTTCCTCCGATCGCTGTTGTTTCCGAATTTCATGAATGACGAGTACCAATGTAGAAATTCGGAAACAGCTTATGCTTTCGATGCGAGTTTTCCGGAGGAAAACTTTCAGCCGAACGCATCCGCTTCTCCGGAATCGATTCGTCCGCTCCGCTGGTGCGGCGCATGGCATCCTTCTTCATCGTGGGGGGTGGGGAGAGTGGAGAACTGAGCTTCAGTTATCAGAAGCTCAGTAAAGAATAGTTACTGTAAAACATACCATTGAAACGAGCTCCTCCTATTACCGCACGTCAGATAAACAAGTTATATTACTTGTCCTATTCGGTCATTGCTACACTTTTGACCGTTTAAAGAAATTTCAAGGATATACCCTGCCTCCCCCTTAAACTCTTTCAAAACAACAAAACGGCAGTCTCTTTGAATCCAGAGACTGCCGTTTTTATTTAAGTGGGGATACATTTCAAAAACCAAGTTATCTAGCTCAGACCGTGGATTTGTGCTTGCGGCCCGGGATTTCGCCGGTTTCCTCGTACACCTTCACGATATGATCGATTTCTTTCTTAAGCTCTTCAACCATGGTCTCTTCCGGTACCTTACGGATCATCTCTCCGTAACGGAAGAGCAAACCTTCACCTCGAGCGCCGGCAATACCAATGTCGGCTTCTCTTGCCTCGCCGGGGCCGTTTACGGCACAGCCCAGAACGGAAACCTTGATCGGAACTTTAATCTTCGAGATGTACTCCTCTACCTCATTGGCAATGGAGAACAAATCGATATCCAGACGACCGCAGGTCGGGCAAGATACCAAGGTTGCCGCATCCGAGATCAGACCGAAGGATTTGAGCAGCTCCCGGCCTACCTTGATCTCTTCCACAGGATCGGCACTCAAGGAAATACGCATCGTGCTGCCGATTCCAAGAGACAACAGCGCGCCAAGTCCGGCAGCACTCTTGACGGTACCCGAGAACAGAGTGCCTGCTTCGGTTATGCCCAGGTGAAGCGGGTATGGTATAACTTCCGCCGCCTTGGTGTAAGCCGCAATTGCCATCGGTACATCAGAGGCTTTAAGAGAAACGATGATATCATGGAAATCCAGTTCTTCCAGGATGCCGATATGATACAAGGCGCTTTCCACCATGGCTTCCGGTGTCGGATACCCGTATTTTTCAATGAGATGATTCTCCAAGGAACCGGCGTTAACTCCGATTCGAATCGGAATCCCCTTCTCTTTGCATGCTTTCACGACAGCTTCGACCTTTTCACGCTTACCGATGTTTCCCGGATTGATCCGGACTTTATCGATACCGTTCTCGATCGCCATCAGGGCAAGCTTGTAGTTAAAATGAATATCCGCCACAAGCGGAATATGAATGCGTTTCTTGATTTCCTTAATGGCTGCAGCTGCTTCCTCATTGTTCACCGTAACGCGAACGATCTGACATCCCGCTTCTTCCAGACGGAGTATCTCGGCAACGGTCGCCTCCACATCTGCTGTTTTGGTGGTGCACATGCTTTGAATAATGACTTCGTTCTTTCCCCCAATAGTGAGATTCCCCACCTTGACGGGCCGTGTGTCTTGTCTCAAAAACATGGTACGATCTCTCCCATATAACGCCAAAGCTCCACTCCAATCAACCCGATTGGGTATAACTGGAAGTGGAGAATCAGCGTAGATTTATTCCACGTCTAATGCGCTAGAGCACATTAGGCGCTTTCTTCTTGTTTCTTATCGTCTTCGTTACTTTTGGCTTGCAGTTCAGGAATCACTTTATCACGAACGACTTGCTCCGTAATGACGCAATCCTTAATATCATCTCTGGACGGCGCTTCGTACATCACATCCAGCATGATGCTTTCAATGATGGAACGCAGTCCGCGTGCGCCGGTATTGCGCTTAATGGCTTCGCGGGCAATCGCTTCTAGCGCGCCTGGCTCAAATTTGAGGTTTACGTTGTCAAATTCAAGCAGCTTTTGGTACTGTTTTGTCAGCGCATTTTTCGGCTCGGACAGAATCCGTACCAATGTTGCCTCATCCAACGGTTCCAGCGTAGAAACAACTGGCAGACGACCAACGAACTCCGGAATCAAGCCGAATTTCAGCAGATCTTCCGGCAGAACCATCGTCAGGTATTCACCTGGCTTAAGATCCTTCTGGTTTTCTCCGGCTGCATTAAAGCCGATGACCTTTTTACCGATCCGGCGTTTAATGTACTGTTCCAATCCGTCAAATGCACCGCCGCAAATGAACAGGATGTTCGTCGTATCGATCTGGATGAATTCCTGATGCGGATGCTTGCGTCCACCTTGCGGAGGCACGGAAGCAACGGTACCTTCAAGAATTTTCAGCAGGGCCTGCTGAACCCCTTCACCGGAAACGTCACGGGTAATGGACGGGTTCTCCGATTTACGAGCCACTTTATCGATCTCATCAATATAGATAATGCCGCGTTCCGCTTTTTCCACATCATAATCCGCTGCTTGAATCAGCTTCAGCAGAATGTTCTCAACATCCTCACCTACATAACCAGCTTCGGTCAGTGAAGTTGCATCTGCAATAGCGAACGGCACGTTGAGAATTTTGGCCATGGTTTGCGCGAGCAATGTTTTACCGGAACCTGTTGGTCCGAGCAGCAAAATATTACTCTTTTGCAATTCAACGTCCTCAATTTTGTTCTGGGTATTGATGCGCTTATAGTGATTGTAAACGGCAACGGAAAGGGACTTCTTCGCTTGATCCTGACCGATTACGTATTGATCCAGAATGTCACGAATATCACGAGGTTTCGGAATATCCTTCAGATCCACTTCTTCCTCATGGCCGAGTTCTTCCTCAACGATCTCTGAACACAAGTCAATACACTCGTCACATATATAAACACCGGGCCCCGCAACCAGCTTGCGGACCTGCTCCTGCGATTTACCGCAGAAGGAGCACTTCAGCTGCCCTTTGTCATCGTTAAATTTAAACATGCTATTACCACCCCTTAAGATTTGGTCGGTGAAGACAGAACATCATCAATAATCCCGTACGCCTTCGCTTCCTCCGCGCTCATGAAAAAGTCGCGGTCCGTATCGCGTTCGATTTTTTCAAGGGGCTGACCCGTGCGCTCCACATAGATTTGATTCAGCTTATGTCTGGTCTTGATGATCCAATCTGCATGGATTTGGATATCGGATGCCTGACCTTGAATGCCTCCGAGCGGCTGATGAATCATCACTTCACTGTTCTCAAGAGCATAGCGTTTGCCTGGCGCTCCTGCAGTAAGCAACAGTGACCCCATGCTGGCAGCCATGCCAACGCAAATCGTGGACACATCAGGCTTGATCAACTGCATCGTATCATATATACCCATCCCGGCTGTAACCGAACCGCCAGGGGAATTGATGTACAAAGAGATGTCTTTTTCCGGATCTTCCGCAGCTAGAAACAGAAGCTGGGCGATGACAAGATTGGCAACATCGTCATCGATCGCACTGCTGAGGAATATTATGCGATCCTTCAGTAATCTTGAGTAGATATCGTAAGATCTTTCGCCTCGACTGGTTTGTTCCACAACCATAGGTACAAGACTCATGCGACCAACCTCTTTTCCTTGAAAAATATACTACAACGTTACAAAAGTTATTCTAACATGTTCACAGCACGATGTCATTTTTTAACCCTGCTTACATCCTATGAACTTGCCAAGAATTATATCCTGCCAACTTGTCTCATTATGTATGTCGAAATTAATAACCAATTCATGTCACATTTAGTAGTAAATTGGCTATTCTTAGTTAAAAATAAGGCACGCATGAAATGTACGTGCCTTATCTAATGTGAGGGCAGCTTTTCGCAGCCGCCTATTTATTATTCTTCAGTTGCTTCTTTCTTCTCAACAGGAGCGCCTTCTACGCTGTTTTCCAACAAGAAGTCGATGGTTTTGCGAAGAAGCAGTTCTTCACGAAGGCTGTCAAGGGAACCGTTAGCACCCAAGATGCTGCGGATTTCATCAGCAGGACGTTTGTATGTGTCAGCCATGTTTTCCAGCTCTTTGTTGATTTCCTCTTCAGATACTTCGAGTTTTTCTTCTTTCGCGATTTGCTCGAGCACGAGGTTGTTGCGAACGCGTTTTGCAGCATCGTCCTTCATTTGACCTTCCAGATCGGCATTCGTTTGGCCGGAGAAGCTAAGGAACATTTCCAGGTTCATGCCTTGCTGGCGAAGACGGTTGTCGAAATCGCGCATCATGTTTTGAACTTCGGATTGAATCATAGCGTCAGGAATTTCAACTTCAGCGTTAGCTGCTGCTTTTTCAACGGCTTCGTTCTCACGAACGCCTTGTGCTTCTTGCTCTTTGCGAGTCAGCAGTTGTTTCTTCAGATCTTCCTTGTACTCATCAAGCGTATCGAATTCACTTACGTCTTTAGCGAATTCATCATCCAGCTCAGGAAGCTGCTTGCGTTTGATTTCGTGAACTTTCACTTTGAAGATAGCTTGTTTGTTAGCCAAATCTTCAGCATGGTAAGTTTCAGGGAATGTCACTTCCACGTTTTTGAAGTCTCCAGTAGCCATTCCGATGACTTGATCTTCAAAACCTGGAATGAACGTGTTGCTTCCAAGCTCAAGGGAATAACGCTCAGCTTGTCCACCTTCGAAAGGAACGCCGTCAACGGAACCATCAAAATCAATCACAACGATATCGCCAGACTGGGAAGCACCTTCGTCGATTACTGTAAGCTCAGCATGACGTTGTTGCAGACGCTCAAGCTCTTCGCTCAGTTCCTCGTCAGAAACCTCAGCAGCTACTGCAGCAACTTCAACACCTTTGTATTCGCCAAGTTTAACTTCTGGTTTTACCGTTACTCTTGCTTTGAACTTAAAAGTTTCGCCTTTAGCGAATTGCTCGATGTCCACTTCTGGACGATCCACAGGGAAGATATCCGCTTGTTCTACAGCTTCGCTGTATACTTCTGGAAGAAGGATGTCGATTGCATCCTGGTACAAGCTCTCAACGCCAAAACGAGCTTCGAAGATCGAGCGAGGTACTTTACCTTTACGGAATCCAGGTACATTTGCTTTTTTGGCTACTTTATTAAAAGCTTTGTCGAGGGCGGATGCAACGCGCTCCGCATCAACCTCAACGTCAAGAACCCCAAGGTTCTTCTCTATTTTTTCCCAAGTTGCTTTCATTTATGCTTTCCCCTCCAAAATAATTCACGTGGTCGACGCAATAATGTATCACGTACCGAATAACCACTATAGTATAAACAACATTAAATTCTTTTTCAAGGGCGAACCCTTATGCTACGATACCGTAAACGTTTTCCAACTCTCGCTAATCTTCCACGCCCGCAGCAACAAATTGTTTAAGAGATCGGTAGGCTCCCTCATAGCGGAACCGCATGGTGTCCGTTATGCCGTAGAGCGGGCGGATTTCCTCCTCATTACGAAACCCTTTCAGACTCTCCGACACAATGTCATGCAGAGCAGCCGCCCATATGTCAAGCGTGGATTCTTCTTCATCCAGCATGGAATGGTAATCTTCGGTGCCGTAAATCGCCATGATGAACTGAGACCATAATTCCTGTGCAAAATAAAATAGTGTCGGTTCATGAATCTCAGTCTGATCGGCCACACGCTCCAAAATTTTCGAAATGGCGTCCGGGAAACTTCCTGGGTCCAAGGGAACCGAATCGATCTCAATCTCGACGGCTTCCTGCCCGCGATGAAGGCTCACATTCCCTTCCATTCCTCTTCTCCGGAGCGTTTGCAGCACCCGAAATTGCAGCAGCGGATGAAGCGGCGTATCATGCAGCCACTCGACCAAAATAGCGTCGATCTCCGGACGGTCCAAATAAGCGAGCTGTTCCAGCGCCAAAATGGTCTGCTCTGTCAGCGGCCCGTTCATGACCGAAGCCAGCAGCTTGTCGGCATATCCGGCATCCTGAGCGACTTTGTCCCTAACCATCTGCCTTGCCATTTCCGCTTCGTCCGGATCATCCTCCTCTGGCTCTGCTTGGGAATCAACCGAACGGGGGACAGCCTGTTCCGGAAATGCGGCTTCAAGCCAGTCGAGGAGCGAATTCCACTCTTCATAATGCCGTTCATTCTGTCCTCCGCATTTCAGCAGAAAGCGCAGAACCTCCATCGCTTCACCGTAACGTTCATTCTCGAGCATAACCGTAAGCTGAATCTGGTAATAATCCAGCGTCTTCGGAAACAGGATGATGTTCTTGTCCTCTTGTTCTTGGGAGTAAGAGTCCTTGATAAGGACACCTCCTTTCTAGTCCTGTTTTTCGTATTCGTTGATTATAGCATATGTACTGCCAAGTTTAAAAAAGGGCTGACATCGCTCGTACTTGGCCACATCCGACAACGGGTGGACGACTATCTTTATATAGTCCAGCGTATATTTTATCAATATAACCCGATATGCTGCTCTCATAATCTTGCAGAACCAAAAAACTTTGCATCTTAAAATAATGATTGAATTTCTCCAGCGTATGTGATAATATATTTTTTGCTTGAAAAATTCCTATGTCCCAGTAGCTCAGCTGGATAGAGCAACGGCCTTCTAAGCCGTCGGTCAGGGGTTCGAATCCCTTCTGGGACGTAAAAGAGGAAGCCGCCACTAGTTATAGTTGGCGGCTTCTTTGCGTATTCCAGAAGGATGATGAACCCAGTATTGGGTTCGTCGGAGCCTATGCTTCGGGAGGACCACTTCGCAGTCGGCCTGTAAAGGCCGCATCCCTTCTGGGACGTAAAAAATGCACCGCCTCTTAGGGGCGGTGTTTTTGCGTCCACGGGGATGAGAACCCCTGGTAGGGGGGCGCCGGAGCCTATGCTTCGGAAGGATTGCTGCGCAGTCGGCCTGCAAAGGTCGCCTCCCTTCGGGGACGTAAAAAATGCACCGCCCTTCGGGGTGGTGTTTTTGCGTCCATGGGGATGAGAACCCCTGTGAGGGGTTCTCATCCCCATACGCTTCGGGAGACCACTTCGCAGTCGGCCTCTAAAGGCCGCATCTCTTCTGAGGTACAATGTGGCGCATGACCTCCATAGCAGCTTCCCAACATCGCGCACAGAACACAAACTCTATCGGACCGTAGGTACGTTATTTCAGAAAAAACGGCCTAATTTGGAATTTAGCGGACACCACAGCCGTTATTTAGCAAATTCACAGGCAAATTACCCTCTTTTGTCATAAATAACGGACTTCAGGTCCGTTACCATACCTGTACGGGAGTTTTTTCCTCAATTAACGGCTCCTGAGTCCGTTAAGGCAACGCAACACGACCGCACAACTCTCTACACCTCTACACCTGCTGCAGACAATCCTATACTACCGCCAAGCACTCCCCCCGCTCCGACTTCTTCACGAAAATAGAAGACAACGCTCTCGCTCGGAGAGGTTGCCCAGTGTACGACGTTCAGAAATACTTGCCTTCCATCGGGTATAGGTAAACCAATTCGTCCGGGCCGTCCTGCTTGGACCACAGTCGGGTAAGGCGCTCTTCATGCTCTTTACTGCGTCCGCTATACTCCGGCACGGCATGGCAATCCCGTTTGGTCACAAACCAGCGGTGAGATTCGCTATTCCTATAAAGTAGATATACGGGTCCTCGATCAGATCCAGCACCTGCTGCAGCGATTCTTCAGGTGATGCTCCAACCCGGCCGATACCCTCTTCTGATAGGAACGACAAGGATAGCGAAACGACAAGTTATTCGGAAAAACATCATTGACTCCTCAGCTTAGATTCCTCCAGTTGGCTGCTCCCCCACTTTTTCATCAGATTAGTTAAGGTATAACGACTATCGAAGTTCTTTCAAAGAAGATAGTGGCCGTCTGCCGCTACCGCGGCCGGCGCCGGGTTGGCGCCCCGCTTCCCACGAAAAAAACTCTGCGAGTTATCTCGCGGAGTTTTTGGCTGAGGATGTTATGCTTACGATTATCGATGGGCTCAGCTGCGCTGATCCATGACCTTACTGCAGCTCCATGTGAATAAGCGGGAATGGCTTCCCGGAGCCGTCCAGCTCGGAGCGGCCGATTTGCACGAATCCGTATTTTTTGTAAAAGGCATGGGCCTTGGGGTTCTGTTCATTCACATCGACTTGCAGCCTCCGCCCCTTCAGCTGTTCGGCATGCCGGATCAGATTCGTTCCCGTACCTTGGCCGTGATGGAGGGGATCCACGAAGAGCATTTCGATTTTGGAGCCATCCAGCCCTATAAATCCAACCGGCTCCTGTTCCGTATTTAAGCACACCCAGATCTCCACGGCTCTCAGAGCTCCGTTTTGCATCATGTCATAATAAAACCGGATGTCTTCCTCCGTCAGGAAATCGTGGGTTTGAGATACGGCACGATGCCACAGCTCCACCAACTGATCATGATACTCTTCTGCATAAGGTGCTATATGAAACGTCATTTTTCATCCACTCCCTTCCAAATTGTTCAGATCTCATAGAAATTCATGATATCGGTAAAATTGCTCTATACTATTATAAAGGAATCCGGTACATTAATCAGAGACTTTATCTTTGTCAGGAAGGAGAGATCAGCATTGCCATTATGGCTTGTATACGCATTGCTGTCGGCGGCCACGGCGGCACTTGTCGCTATTTTCGGAAAAATAGGCCTGCAAAACATCGATGCCAATTCAGCAACGGCCATTCGCTCTGTCATCATGGCACTGTTTCTGCTCGGGGTCGTGGGGGTTCAGGGCAAATTCTCGGAACTCGGTGACATTCTGGTTCAGAAGAAAGCATTAAGCTTCATTGTGCTCAGCGGCATTGCGGGGGCATTGTCCTGGCTGTTTTATTTTCTCGCACTCAAATACGGCAAAGTATCGCAGGTCGGACCTATCGATAAATTGAGCGTTGTCATCGCGGTCATTCTGGCCTTTGTCTTTCTTGGAGAAAAGATATCCTGGATTAACGCAGCCGGCGTTGCACTCATTGCTGTTGGCGCTCTTCTTGTTGCCGTCAAATAATGTTCTACATAAAACCGCTGCTCAGCGGCTTTTTGTCCGCTCCTTTATTGATAAAACCTATCAACATTATCACATTTATATATTTCTAATTATAAGGTGAACATGTCACAATGAGGATAATTCATGGGTGAAGGAGTGTTGTTATGTCAAAGCAAGTATGGAAAGCTTACGATTATGATCGGCAGTTATCGTTTGTCTCGGCTTATGGAAAAGGAGTGGCAGAACTTCTTGCGCCTCAACCCGGAGAAAGGATTCTTGATCTCGGCTGCGGAACCGGTGATTTGGCTTATGAAATCTCCGCTTCGGGTGCTCATGTAACCGGCATGGATGATTCGGCCGAGATGATGGAGCGCGCCAAAAGCAAATATCCTGAATTGACGTTTATGACCGGAGACGGACAGAACTTCGAAACCGAAACGCCGTATGATGCTGTCTTCTCGAATGCCGCCCTACACTGGATGAAGGATGCTGCTGGTGTGGTACGCTCCGTCTATGGCGCACTCAAGCCCGGTGGTCGATTCGTTGCAGAGTTTGGAGGCAAGGGGAATATCGACGGAATTTACCAAGCCTTGAAAACAGTGTTCGCCGATCATTATGGAATTGATGCCGACAGCCGGAATCCGTGGTATTTTCCCAGCTTGGGCCAGTATGCGACCTTGCTTGAATCCCAAGGGTTCCGCGTGCATATCGCCCATCACTTTGACCGTCCTACGAAGCTGCCTGAGGGCAAGGATGGCGTGAAGTATTGGCTGCTGCATTTTGGCGATCGTTTCTTCACTGGATTCTCGGCTGATGAGAAGGACGAAGCCATTGCCCGCATCAGCCAAGCTGCCCAAGCGACACTCTGGCATGAGGATGCGTTTTATGGAGATTACAGGCGCCTGCGTGTCTTTGCAGAGAAGGTTTAGTCATTTTAGGGTTGATTTTCTAAATAGAATGGTTAATAATATGAAAAACTTGAACATGTGATTTTCGTTGATTGGGAGAGTAACTGCACTTGACTTTAGTCCAAGCGAGCCGGGAGGGTGGAAACCGGTACAAAGTCGGCCGTGAAGCGGACCCAGGAGATGGTCTTCCGAAGTGAAATACTGTAGGAAGCCCCGGCTTACACCGTTATCGTATAAAGGTGGTTAAACCCTTCGGTTTAACAACAAGAGTGGTACCGCGAGCACAAGTCCTCGTCTCTTTAAGAGATGAGGGCTTTTTTGATTTTTCTGACGTGTTTTTTCAAAAAGGGGGATTTAATTTGTTAAGTCATTTGATTACTTCAAGCCTTCAACAAGCTGTAAACCAGGTGTGTGAAGCTTTGGGCTCCAAACTGCCGGATTCCACTCCAATCCGCATTGAGCAGCCTGCCAGCATGGAGCATGGGGACTATGCCACCAATATTGCGATGCAGCTTGCGAAGCTGCTTCGTAAGGCTCCGCTGCACATTGCCGAGCTGATTCAAGCCGAGCTTGAGCAGGACGCGTCGTACAAACAACTGGTCTATTCCACGGAGATTGTAGCCCCAGGCTTTATGAATCTGCGTATCGATTGGGAATATTGGGCCGGGCACCACTTTGAACTGCCTCCGGCAGCTAACGAGAAGATTGTCATTGAGCACACTTCCATTAATCCGAACAAATCCGCCCATATCGGCCATCTAAGAAACTCCTGTATCGGAGATACGCTGGTCAGGTTGATGAGGAAGCTTGGTTACGAGGTAGAGGTTCATAATTATATCGACGACCTTGGCAATCAACTGGCAGATACGGTGGTTGGGATGCTCCACACGCCGCTATCGAAGGAACATGCCCGGTTCGGCGATTACTGCTGGGACGTGTACTCAAGTACCAATAAAGCCTATGAAAGGGAGCCTGGGCTGGTTCAGCATCGGACTGAGGTTCTGCACGCACTGGAAGAGGGCAACCAGAATTTATCCTGGATCGGACTGCTCGTTGCCGAGAGAATCGTCAAAGAGCATCTTGAAGAAATGAAGCAGTTCGGCATTGACTATGATCTGCTTGTGTGGGAGAGCAGCATTGTCAGAGAGGGATTTTGGTCGTCCGCTTTCGAACTGTTGAAGAATACGCCGCTCTTCCATCAGGAAACCGAGGGTAAACTTGCAGGCTGCTGGGTGCTCAAGCAAACAGGAACGGAAGCCGTGGACGATCCGGAGTCAGACCACAGTATGGATAAAGTGCTCGTCCGCTCCAATGGCATTCTGACTTACACGGCCAAAGACATCGCCTACCACTTGTGGAAATACGGTGTGCTCTCCAATGATTTTGTATACAAAAAATTCACGGATGAGGTGTGGACGACGAGTACCCATGGCGAGCAGCTCTCTTTCGGCAAAGCAGACATGGTCATCAACGTCATCGATTACAGACAGCAGTACCCGCAGGCGATGGTGAAGCAGGCACTGGAAAGCTTGGGATTCCATAAAGAGGCCGACAAGCTCCGTCATGTCAGCTACGGTGTTGTTTCGTTAAGCCCTTCTGCGGCTGCGGACCTCGGAATCGATACTACCGATGGGAAAGCGTCCTATGCGATGTCCGGACGTCAGGGAATCGGAATTAAAATCACCGAGCTTATCCACCAAGTAGCCAAGGTCATCGAAGATACCCGTTCCGATAAAAACGGTTTGTCCAGTCATACGATCGCAGCCGCCTCCATCCGTTACTACCTGCTTCGCTTTGCACTGCAAACCGAGGTGGTGTTCGATCTGAAGCAGGCCACTGAAATATCAGGAAATACGGGGGTATACCTGCTCTATTCCTACGCGCGTGCACTCAGCGTGCTCAATAAAGCTCAAGAAGCCGGTGTTGCGCCGTCTGTGCCTGCTCGGTTCCCTGCTATGGAAAAAGCGGAGCATGCTCTGCTTCGCCATATCAGTACCTGGCATGATACCCTATACGCCGCCGGGCGGGATCTATCCCCAAGCGCCATCTGCAACTTTACTTATGAGCTGTGCTCTTTGTTCAACAATTTTTATTCGGCATGCCCTATTCTAAAATCGGCGGATGAAGTGCTCCAATTCCGTGTATGGCTCACTTCCTTATTCAAGAACATCCTTGGCGAAGCGCTGGAAGTGCTGGGACTGCCCACGCCAAGCCGGATGTAAATCTCCCTCTGAAGAAATTAACGAATCATGCTGTATTTAAAAAAAGCCACCGTACTAGTCTTGTTGAACAAGTACGGTGGCTATCTTATATATTATTGCAATCCTCTGACGGTCAGTCTGACCTGGACACCATCTGCAGTTGGCTCTTCCTGCAGGGTCCAGTTGACAGCCAGCGCTTCCTTCAAGCGTGCGACTTGCTCCTCCTGGAACTTCAGCCCTTCAATAATGCCTTCACCTACACTAAAATCGGATTCCGAGCTGATGCAAAAGGCTTCCTCCAGCCAGATTTTCAACCCGTTGCGGGTGTTAAACGTAATTTTGTATCCCTCGCTAACGGCCTTCTCCAAATCTTCCCCATGCTCTCCGGCATAAGAGAACAGTTCCTCGTAGTGAAAATGACCATTGTTCGCGACTTGGAATCTTTCTACCTTGCCAGAGCGCACAGCCTCCAGCAGTTGGGAGGAAGTCAGCCCCGATTTTCTGGCATGCTCCAATAAAATGGCGGTATTTTGTGATATTTTAGTAAGCTGCATGCTCGATGCCTCCTCAATATGGTTCGTAAAATACTTTTTCTTCTATTATAAGGCGAAACCGCTAGGATGTCAGACACTTCTCAAAACATACGCTATATTCGCTCCCGATGTATTCACCAATTGGTTCAATCTGGGCATACCCCAGCTTCTTATAAAAATGAACGGCTTCCTTCTGCGGCTCGCCTGTTTCCAAGCGCGAGTCAGGCCGACTGCGAAGTGCCCTCCTGAAGCTTATGCGCAGGCGAACCACTACCAGGGGTTCTCATCCTCATGGACGTTCTTGTCCCAGTCGGGATACGGCCTTCGGCCGACTGCGATGTAATCCTTACGAAGCTTAACCTCCGACGAACCCCATTTGTGGAGTTCATCACCCCTCTGGAATACGTAAAGAAGCTGCCAATCATGGCAGCTTCTTTCTTTTACGTCCCAGAAGGGATTCGAACCCCTGACCGACGGCTTAGAAGGCCGTTGCTCTATCCAGCTGAGCTACTGGGACATATATGTATGAAAATCTTTTAAACAGTAACGAAGTATATTATATCGCATCTTTTGTATTTTTCAAAGAACTTTTTTTCGGAATGGTTCAGAACCGAATCAGGAGCGGGCTTACTGGGTAATATGTATATCATGAAAATGACTTCAGGAGCGTGATATCATGAGACAGCTTTTATCCTCTTTATCGTATTTCAGCATCTTCTTTGCCCCCTTCCTCCTTCCTCTCCTCGTATGGATTTTCTCCCCGGACGCCTATGTTTCCAAGCACGCCCGTCGCGCCCTGTTCTCGCACGTATTTCCCGTCATAGCAGCGATACCGCTGATTTACATGGCCGTTACCTCAGGGTCCTTCGGTTCCATCATTGGATACCTTATCCTCTTCGGCATCCTCTACTTCGGGGCTTTTGTTTATAACGTGATCATGGGCATTCAAGTGCTGAGGGAGTATGCTTATTGAGCATCTTATCCTAAAAGGACCATGCGGTTAACCGTATGGTCTTTCTTGTGTTATTTTGTTGTAATCAGTCCATTTTCTCATTGCCGTCTTCACTTCACAGCCCAGCGTGGATGCCACAAAAACGGTAGCGGCACCATTGTGGTGCCTTTCACCATCCGTGGTGCCGAATCCATACAAAAAGAGATCTGCCCATAGTGCCGGACAGATCTCTTCATTCTTCAAGGCACTAGAAATATTGGGGTCCTTCACTGAGCCTATGATTCAGCTGCTCATATAGCTGGCCTGTAGAAAGCAGCTGCTGCTTGAATGCATCCCGGTCTTCCTCCGCGGTGGATTGAACCGTGTTCTCGAACGCTTCGTCCGTGGCATCAACAAATGCATCATGCATGCTGTTGTCGAACCAATCCACCTCCATGCTGGCGTTGCTGCGCACGATTTTCACCAGCTCATAGCCTCCCAGCGGGGAAGATGGCGTCAGATAAGCCAGCAATGCACTTTCTCCTTCCGCTGCTGGATAGACCTCAACCTCAGCGCAAGGGGCGCCATTTACTTCCGTAATCCGGCGAATTTTTGCATCTCTGATTGCATACATCATACATTCTCCTTCATCAAGATGTGCAGGGACTGCACGATCCTTATTGTTTTCATGTCAAATCGGAGAGCAATCGGAGCTCTTCCATTTGCTGGCGTGTGGCCGGTGTTCCTAATTCGTAGATGGTCCGGTACACCTTGTCCAGGGAGGATTGAAACAAGGCATTGGAGTTTTGTTGCGGTGTGTCCGGCCAAGGAAACAAGTACCCTGTCATTTCTTCGTCCTTCTCCTGCATCATGTCCAGCTCAATCCGAACTTGATCCGCCTCTTCCGGCGTTGCTTCGATCTCCCATTCATAAGCGCTCGCTCCCTGTTCGGTCAACACAGAGCGGCTCTGGACGGAAACGTAGTAGGTCGACTTATTCATGGACGCATCTCTCCTTCTCTTTGATATTCGTCCTCTTTCTTAGTTTTCGTAAAAGGACAGACATTTTATGCCTTCCTTCGGCATATATCTGTATCACTTTGGCGACGTAGGATTAAAAAGATGGGACAGCGTATGACAAAGACAAAGAGAGGATGAACCGTCATGTGCGGAATAACCGGTTTTATACAATGGAGCGGCGATTTGACGCAGGATTCGCAGCTGCTGGTAAAAATGACAGAAAGTTTGGCTCACCGCGGACCTGACGGATCCGGCACTTGGATTTCCAACCCGTGCGCATTCGGTCACCGAAGACTCAGCGTGATCGACCCCGAAAATGGCGCTCAGCCGATGATCATTCATCAGGAAGAGGAAGTCTATGCCATTGTATATAACGGGGAATTATATAACGCTGCGGAGCTTAAAAACGAATTGGTACGACGTGGTCATCGTTTCAATACCAAATGCGACACGGAAGTTTTGTTAGTATCCTATATCGAATGGGGCCCCGATTGTCTGGAACGCCTCAATGGAATATTTGCATTCGCGATTTGGGACAGCGTGCGGGAACAGGTATTTTTGGCTCGGGACCGGGTGGGGGTAAAACCCCTGTTCTACAGCTACATTGACGGAACGCTTGTATTCGGATCGGAACCAAAAGCATTGCTTCAGCATCCGAAGGTGGAGCCTGTGGTCGGGGCAGAGGGGCTTGCTGAAGTATTTATTATCGGTCCGGCCCGAACCCCGGGACACGGTGTCTACAAGGATATTGCAGAGCTTCGTCCTGGTATGGCCATGATCTTTAACCGGGAAGGATTGCGCAAATATACTTACTGGAAACTGGAAAGCAAGCCCCATGAAGATGATGTGAATCAGACGGCAAGCTTCTTGCGCGATCTGCTGCGCGACACCGTTGAACGTCAGCTGGTATCCGATGTACCAGTCTGCTCGCTGTTATCCGGCGGGCTCGATTCCAGCGCGCTTTCGTCGCTGGCCGTCGATTACTACAAGCGGACGGGCCAAGGACAAGTGCACACCTACTCCGTCGATTATGTGGACAACAACAAACATTTTAAATCCCATTCCTTCCAGCCGGGTGCGGATGCGCCATGGATTAAACGGATGCACGAGGAGCTCAGCACAAACCACCATTGGATCGAATTCGACACCCCCGAACTGGTCGAAGCGCTAGATGTCACTACGCAGAAGCGGGACCTCCCGGGAATGGCTGACGTGGACGCCTCCTTGCTCCTCTTCTGCCGTGAGATTAAAAAAGGCGCAACCGTCGCCATATCCGGTGAAGCCGCTGATGAAATATTCGGCGGTTACCCTTGGTTTCACCGGGAAGAAATGCTGAATTCCGGTACTTTCCCATGGTCTGTTGCCCCAGATATGAGAGCCGGGCTGTTGTCTGCCGAGATCCGGGACTGGATCAAGCCGCTGGATTACCTCGGAGACCGCTATACCGATGCGGTAGCCGAAGTGCCGAAGCTGGCCGGGGAGACCGGGCAGCAGGCCAAAATGCGGGTCATGTCCTATCTCAATATCACCCGTTTCATGCCAACGCTCCTCGATCGTAAAGACCGGATGAGCATGGGCGTTGGACTGGAGGTCCGCGTACCTTACACAGATCATCGACTGATCGACTATGTGTGGAACATTCCTTGGAGCATCAAAACGACAGGCGATCGTGAAAAAGGCATTCTGCGCAAAGCCCTTGAAGGTGTGCTTCCGGAAGATGTCCTGTACCGCAAAAAAAGCCCATATCCCAAAACTCACAATCCGAACTATCTGGCAGCCGTCAAAGCGCAGGTGCTGTCCATTCTGGACGATCCTTCTTCGCCGCTGCTTCCGCTCGTCGATACGGCACGAATCCGGGAGCTGGCTTCTTCGCCGGATGCGTCCTCCAATCTCCCTTGGTTCGGTCAATTGATGTCCGGTCCGCAGCTGTTCGCCTACCTGGCCCAGGTGCATTACTGGCTCAAAGAGTATAACGTATCCATACGTTAAGTCCTTATTGTTCTAAAAAATCAAAGAAACCATACCAGCAGTAGGCCGGTATGGTTTCTTTTTATAGCACCTTATTCGGTTATCGCGCCTGCAGGTCCGCTACAAGCTTGCGCAGTGCTTTTCCCCGATGGCTGATCTCCTGTTTCTCTTCCAGGGAAAGCTCGGCCATCGTCTTCTCATGGCTTGGCAGGTAGAACAGCGGGTCATATCCAAATCCGCCCTTTCCGGACGGATCCGACGTGATCCAGCCTTCAACGCTCCCCTCAGCCTCGAGCTTTTCTCCCGAGACCGGATCATACAGCACCAGCACACAGACAAATCGGGCCGGACTTAGCAAGGGCTGCTCCGTATCTTCACCAAGCCTTAATTGTTCCAGTTCACTGAGCAGCTTCTCGTTATTGTCCTCGTCCGCGCCGTGCTCGCCGGCATAACGTGCGGAATAAACGCCGGGCGCACCATTCAGCGCATCCACGCATAATCCGGAATCATCAGCCAGAACAGGCAATCCCAGTGCGTCGCCAACCGCCTTGGCTTTTTTAAATGCATTAGCTGCGAACGTTGCTCCATCCTCAACGACATCCGGCAGATCAGGGTAATCGTACATGCTCTTGACCTCCGTACCGAAAGCAGCAAAAGCATGCGCAAATTCCTTGACTTTCCCTTGATTGCGGGTAGCTACAATTAGCGTGTCTCCAAGTGTCAATGTCATGGGATTATACTCCAGTACCCGCATTCACGGAACCGATTTTAGCTGCGATGGGGCCAAGTGCCTCCTGCTGACGCTCGATGAGCTCGCGGATTCCCTGTTCCCCAAGCTCCAGGATCTGATCCAGCTCCTCACGAGAAAACGGGCTCTCTTCGCCAGTCCCCTGAACCTCAACGAATTTGCCGCTTCCGGTCATGACCAGATTCATATCTACCTTCGCTTTGGAATCCTCTTCATAGTTCAGATCCAGCAGCGCCTGTCCGCCAGCAATGCCCACGCTAATGGAGGCCAGGTAGTCCGTTATCGGAAATACCGCTAGTTTATGTTGTTCTGCAATTTTATTTACCGCTATGGCTAAAGCTACAAATGCTCCTGTAATGGAGGTGGTCCGCGTTCCGCCATCCGCCTGGATTACATCGCAGTCCAGCGTAATTGTCCGCTCGCCAAGAGCATGCAGATTCACAACAGACCTAAGCGCTCTGCCGATCAGCCGCTGAATTTCCATCGTCCGGCCACTGAGTTTACCGCGATTGGCTTCCCGTTGGTTGCGGGATTGTGTTGCGCGCGGCAGCATTGAGTATTCAGCCGTCACCCAGCCCTTTCCTTGTCCTTTCAGAAACGGGGGAACCTTCTCATCCACGGTCGCCGTAATCAGCACCTTGGTGTCTCCCATCTCGATGTACACGGAGCCTTCCGCATATTTATTCACATGGGTCGATAAATTCATCGGTCGAAGCTCATCGCTCTTACGTCCGTTAGATCTCATGTTTTCTGCCTCCTACTTCTTATCGCAATCCTGATTAGCATTCCCTATTCTACCAAAGTGCAGGCACAAAAGCACCTTTTCCGGCGCATATTTCAAAGATAGCGGTGAAGCGTCAAATCGAAATTTCGTTAATGAACTCCGGACGGCCGACAGGCTCGCTATAATTGCGGCTATCCGTTCCAACCACCTCAGAGAGATCATTCATCCGAATTTTCACCTTCGCATCATCCGAATTCTCGGCTACGGTTAGCACGACGGCCTGCAGCAATTCGGTTGGAACCTGCTCTCCCTGCTCAAACATGCTGTCCTGAAGCGATACGGTAACAGCACCGTCCTCACCTTTTTCGACCGATGCAACGGTGGTATCGTCCGGGATGACCTCGACAAGCCCATCACCGTAATGCGGTCCCCGGATCAGTTCATTCAAGGCAGCCTTAACCGCGTCCTGTCCGGTTGGAACAAGTCTTGTAACAGGTACATAATACTGAATGCCGTCAGGCGTCACGGAAGAGAAATAAACGGTAACCGGCGAAGAGGAAGTATACAATGCGTCATCCGCCTTTTGAAGGTTGATACCCATCGCACGTGAAAGCGGACGGTCCAGCGGCGTGTGGTTGACTGGCATTTCCGTCAGTTTGACTCCGTCCACCCATACCTGCATCGACTCGATGCCTTCGTGTCCCGTCAGCGTCCACGTCAACGCCTCCAAGATTCTTCGTTCATCTGCCGCTTGATACTCCGTAAACGATTTATTGAATTCAACAACGGCCAATTTACTCTCCGGATCAACCGTCACATTATGGATCTGCGTACCGGCAGGCAATACCGCCTGGAAGCCCTGTGGAACATAGCCAGCATAGCGGCCTCCGTTCACAAGCACTTCAAGAGATTCTTTCACTGCGCTTGCACCTTCTACCTTCGGAATACCCAAGGTTACAGGTGCCAGCATTCCCCGCGCATCCGAAAGATAAACCGTTGTCTGCGTGCCAATGTCTCCTTGTGCCGCTGTGGATCCGGTCGTGTTCAGCATCTGCTTCTCCACTTGCGCAGGCGGCGGGTCAATCGCCTCCGATTGCTTCCCGGAAAACACGCCGCAGCCGGACAACACGATCGGAACAGCAAGCAGCCCGGCGGCGGAAAGCCTGCGAAGATTACGATTACTACGTTTCATGTATTGTTCCTCCCTAACATTTTTTTGTACAGGTTGTACTCCTATGTATACGAGCCCTTTCCAAAAAAATAACTCGCAGTTTTGTCCTTTCTGGACAAAGGGGGGTGGAAAAAGTACAATCGTCGTAAGCATCTTCATCAACCACGAAAATGAGGTGAGTTCCATCATGGCAGAAAACGATTCAAACATTCCATACAGTCTGAACAGCAAGAAGGTAGCGGAAGCGACACGGAGCCTGCTGCATAAGCGCGGAATCAAGTTGGAGGAAATCGCTGAACTAGTGATGATCCTTCAGAAAAAATACTACCCGAATTTGACTATGGAAGAATGCATGGAGAATGTGGATGCCGTACTTAGCAAACGCGAAGTCCAAAACGCGGTGTTAACCGGAATTCAATTAGATATTTTGGCGGAGGAAGGCAATCTCATATCCCCGCTTCAAGAAATGCTGGCCAATGACGAAGGCTTATACGGCGTGGATGAAATCCTGGCATTTTCCATCGTTAACGTATATGGAAGCATCGGCTTCACGAACTACGGGTATATTGACAAGCTCAAGCCCGGCATTCTCGAGCAATTGAATGATAAATCAAGCGGCCGTGTACATACCTTCCTCGACGATATCGTCGGCGCGGTTGCCGCGGCCGCCAGCAGCCGGATCGCCCATCGTAAGCAAGCGGAGCGGGAGATCGAACTGTTCGGAACGACCGAAGAGCTTCCAAAAGAATAAACCACTCTCCCAAAAAAGGAGATTCGCACAGAATGCGAATCTCCTTTTTCCCTGCCTATCAGAAGGAAGGAACTCACCGAACCTATCCTATTCCAATCGTGAACTGGGTGATTTCAAAGAATGATAGACGATTGCAGTAGAAAGCATTTTAGCATTTCGGGCCGGAACGATGAGTTTCTTCTATAATAAGCAGGCCTCCGCTAACCAATAAGAAGGCTCTTCTCACCTATGAAAAAACGGGCTGTCCAATCACGTAAATCGGTAAATCTATCTAGTCATTTTCCAAGCATCCATCATATGCTATGATGAAGAACATTCCAATAGAGCACCTATGGAAACCCCGCCAAGCCTATGGCGGGGTTCTTTTTTTAGATTTTGTAATAGAGATAGATTATCTATTCACACCGACTTTAACAGGAGAAACATTCCAGATGTCGGATGCATAACGGTGAATCGTGTTATCACTGGAGAAATGTCCCGAGTGTGCGATATTTACAATTGACTTCTCGGTCCAGGATCCACTATTCAAATAAGCATCATCGATATCCGACTGGGTTGCCACATAACTGGAAAAGTCCGCTAATACAAAAAACTCATCGTTATGATCCAGCAGGGACTGAAGAATCTGACCAAACTCCAACTCGTGACAGCAGAACGGTCCTGAGGATATCAACTGATTCAGCACGCGGGCGATTCTCGGATCCTGCTCATACCGTTCCCTGGATACATAAGCTCCCGTCCTGTAATACTCGAGCACTTCCTCCAGCTTCAAACCGAACAGGAACATATTCTCATTGCCGAGCAGCTCGAACATTTCCACGTTAGCCCCATCCAGCGTGCCGATGGTCAACGCACCGTTCATCATGAACTTCATGTTTCCCGTGCCGGATGCCTCCTTGCCAGCCGTGGAAATCTGCTCGCTCACATCGGCTGCGGGAATAATCTTCTCCGCCAGAGACACCGAATAATTTTCCAGGAACAGCACCTGGAGTTTGTCATTGACCTGCGGATCCTTATTCACGACTTCGGCAACGACATTAATGAGTTTGATGATGCTTTTGGCCAGATAGTAACCCGGCGCTGCCTTCGCCCCAAAAATGACGGTACGGGGAACGCGATCCGCGCTTGGCTGATCCTTAATCTCGTTATACACGTGCATCACTCGTAAAATATTCAACAATTGCCGCTTGTAACCGTGCAGCCGCTTCACATGGACATCGAATATGGAATCGGGATTGATCACGACCCCTTGCTTATTGGCGATGTATTCGGCAAGCCGTTCTTTATTGCTCCGTTTGGTCCGCTGAATCCCCTGCTGAAAGGCGGTGTCGGTCTTGAGTGACTTGAGCTGGATCAATTGATGAGGATCCGTGATCCATGAAGTGCCGATACCGTCGCAGATCAATTGACTCAGGCCGGGGTTGCTGTGCATCAGCCAGCGCCGGTGGGTAATCCCGTTGGTTTTATTACTGAATCGCTCCGGATACAGCTCATAATGCGGCTTCATGACCTGGGTCTTCAGCAGTTCCGTGTGCAGCGCAGCTACGCCGTTCACATGATAGCTACCCACAATCGCCAGATTGGCCATGCGGATCTGGTCGCTTTCGATGATGGCGAGCTGCGATATGCGCTCATGGTCCCCTGGATAGCGTTCCAGCAGCATGCCGCAGAAGCGTTTATTGATCTCTTCAATCATCATGTAAATGCGCGGCAGCAGCTCACGAACCATGCCGGCAGGCCATTTTTCCAACGCTTCGCTAAGCAAGGTGTGGTTCGTGTAGGATACGGTCCGGCTCGCGATGTCCCATGCCTCATCCCAACCGAAGCCCTTGTCATCGATCAGAATCCGCATCAGCTCCGGAATCACCAGCGTCGGGTGGGTATCATTGATATGAATGGCAACATGCTCGGGAAGTTCATGATAGGTCCGTCCCAGCTTGTCGAACGTTCTAAGAATGCTCTGAACGCCTGCGGAACAGAGGAAGTACTGCTGTTTCAGCCGAAGGAGCTTGCCTTCGTATGCCGAATCATCCGGGTACAAAAACTCCGATATCGATTCGACCGAACGGTTATATTCCAAAAATTTATAATAGCTGTTATGATGATGGGCCGAACGGATTCTGGATATATCCGAAGCGGACTCGGCGCTCCACAGCCGCAGTGTATTTACCTGCCCCTCGCCATAACCGATCACCGGAACGTCGTAGGGCACAGCCTGAACACGCTCATAATCCACCGTGTGAAATACGGTTCGCCCCTCCTGCACATCCACTTCCACGCAACCCCAGAATTGGACTTCCACCGCCTTGTCAGCCCGCCGCTCTTCCCAGACGTTGCCCCGCTGGAGCCAGTTGTCCGGCAGCTCGACTTGATGGCCGTCAATTATCTTCTGTTCAAACAATCCGTACTTATACCGGATGCCGCACCCATGGCCTGCATAGCTTAGCGACGCCAACGAATCGAGAAAACATGCCGCAAGACGTCCGAGCCCCCCGTTGCCGAGCCCCGCGTCCGGTTCCTGCTCCTCAATCTCTTCCAAATTCCATCCCAGGTCCAAAAGGCCGCTGCGGACCATATCCAGTACCCCCAGGTTCAGCAGATTGTTTCCCAGCAGCCGTCCGATCAAAAATTCAAGCGAGAAATAATACACCTGCTTCTGCCCGGTATCCCGGTATATCCGATTGGCAGCCGCCCATTCCCGTCCGACATACTCCCGAATCATGCCGCCGAGGATTTTGTATACATCCTCAGCCGTCGCTTCCTCAAGTCCCTTCCCCAACCGACTCACCAACTGCTCCGTAAAGACCTGCTTGAATGTTTCCTTGTTGTTAAACAAAAGAAAGTTCCTCCTGACGGATTCGTATTATTTTGCGATTAAATCGAGATGTCCTTGGCAATGACAAAAGGTTTGCGAAAATCGCCTTGAAGCTTATGATCTCGCGAGATCATCACATCTTTATCGAGTATGACGTTCTCCAGCCTCACGTTCTCGCCTATGATGCATTTTTGCATGATGATGGAGTTATGGATGCTTGCGCCTCGCTTTACCTGTACTCCGCGAAACAGAATACTGTTCTTTACTTCCCCGTCGATCTGGCAACCGTTGGCGACCAGCGCATTGCTCACATCGGCTGAATTCAAATATTTGGCGGGAACCTCATACTTGATCTTGGTGTGGACCGCCTGCTTGCGGAATAAGCTGTTGTACGCCTTCGGGTTCAGAAGGTTCATGCTGGTACGGTAATAGCTTTCGAGCGAATTGATCACCGCGTGATACCCGCGGTATTCATATCCCGCAATGTTCAGCTTGTTCCGGTTATGCATAATCGCGTCCCGGAAAAAGTGATTGCCCCCATGGGCGATGCAATGATCGGCCATCTCAAGAAACCGCGATTTCTCCATCACGAACATCTCCATGTATACCGCATCATGCTTATGATCGTAATGAATATCCGTTACCATGCCGTCCTCATCGACATCGAGCCGGGTGCAGGAACGATGCTCTTCCCTCGCCGCATTTACCCTTGTATAAACAAGCGTCACGTCAGCACCCTGCTCCAGATGGTATTCGTACACCTCGTTCAAATCGACCGTGCTGATATGCTGGCTGCCGGAGTGCACGATATGCTTTGCAGCTCCACGCTCAAAAAAATCGAGATTGTTATAAATATGCCGCAGCTCGCCAGCGGACACATCGGCTTCATCATTCCAATCCGGTGGAAGTATGAATAGGCCGCCACGCTTGCGGTGCATATCCCACGGCCGGCCTTCACCCAGATGATCCATCAGGGAGCGGTATTTCCTGCGAACGAACAGCGCAATATCCTCAATGCCCGCATGCATCATATTCGACATCACAAAGTCGATCAGGCGATACCTTCCCGCGAATGGCACAGCAGCCCCGCACCGGTAATACGTCAATTCACTCAGCACATCCCGTTCATGCTCCAAATTAATGATACCCATGAGTTCTCTCATCTGCGTATCCCGTCCTAACCTTGATTATTATGGGACGAAGACGACGATTGAAGCAGCTTCAGGACGTCTTCATCTTGATCGCTTACAAGCACAATTCGGGATGGATCTTCCTCAGGCGGACCGATGACGGCATGATCTTGAATAACCATGTCCTCGGTGATAATAGCCCGGTGTATGCGTACATGGCTGCCGATACGCACCTTGGGCATGATGACGGAATCGGTAATGACGCTGCCTTCCCCTACCTCCACCCCATAAAAGAGGATCGAATGCTCTACCTCGCCGCATACGGTGCAGCCCTCGTTAATCATGCTGTTCCGGACGACGCCGGTTGGAGAAATATACTCTGCGGGCTGATTCGGGTTCCGGGTGTAAATGCGCCACATCGGATCGTTCAAGTCCAGCTTGGGGTGCTTGCAGAGCAGATCCATGTTAGCTTCCCATAAGCTCTCGATGGTGCCGACGTCCTTCCAGTACCCTTCGAACGGATAAGCGTACAGTGTTTTGCCGTCCTCTAGCATGCTCGGCAGAATGTCTTTGCCAAAATCATGGTTTGTATCCGGAAGCTCTGCATTCCGCATTAAATAAGATCGCAGCAGCTTCCAGCGGAACAGATAAACGCCCATGGATGCCGTTGTACTCCTCGGGTGGGCAGGCTTCTCCTCGAACTCGAAAATCCGGTAGTTCTCATCCGTATTCACCATGCCGAACCGCTTCGCTTCATCCAGGCTCACCTCAATGACTGAGATGGTGCAATCCGCATCCTTCTCCTTGTGATAAGCCAGCATCCGGTCGTAATCCATCTTATAGATGTGATCTCCCGACAAAATCAAGACGTGCTCGGGATCGTACTGGTCAATAAACTTGAGGTTCCGATAAATCGCATCCGCTGTCCCGCGGTACCAGGTCGTCCCGTCCTCGCGTTCATGAGGCGGGAGCACGAATACGCCCCCATTCAACCGGTCCATATCCCAATCGCTTCCTACGCCAATGTAAGAATGCAGAACCAGTGGTTCATACTGGGTTAACACCCCGACCGTGTCGATTCCCGAATGGGAGCAGTTGCTCAGCGGAAAATCAATGATCCGGTATGTACCCCCAAAATAAACAGCCGGCTTGGCCAGCGTCTTCGTCAGACCTTTCAGTCGTTTGCCTTGACCTCCTGCGAGCAGCATGGCGACCACATCTTTTTTCTTCATGGCAGATTCTCCTTTAAGGGGCTTTATAAGATACGAATCCTAGAACATGAAAATTGCGGATTAAACCAAGGGAACGCTTCGATACGAATATGGTGGAGTGGATCATGGTGATGAGTAATTAAGAAAAAAACGCTTAAGGGGATGCCTTGCTTAAACAGCAAGGTATATCAACTATATGCGGGGTAGAGAGAAACTCTGACTCTAATCAGGAGAAAGCCCCTTCTTAGGAATGAACGCGCCTTCTCTTCTCTAGAGAAAAAGTGCCGTGGTGCCGCTTTCCAAGCATCCTGATTGCGGCATTTATGCGGGTAACGATCTGGTCAGTATCAGACAACGGATGCTCCACATTGTAACCTTCTAAATCTATTAAACAAAAAACCGCCCTTTCTACGCATGATGGAAGTCAACGTACAAGCAGACGGTTTTATTCATGTCTTGATTATATCAGAAATGCGGCTATTTCCGTACAGAATAATAGCGCATTCCGTCCCCGGTTTCGATCATCTCGGCTTCCCCGCGGCGGGTCAGCTCGGCGAGATGGGCCAGCGCTTCGCACATGGCGAAGCGCAGCTGGTGGATGCCGAGCTTCTCGCCGAAGAGGGCGGTGCAGACCTCGAAGGCCGTTAGCCGTCCGGCAGCGCTCAGCATGCCGGCGATGGTAACCAGGCGCTCCTCGTGATGGAGGAGGAGCGCATCGATCCGTTCACGGAAATGCGTGAACGGGTGGCGGTGTCCGGGGTACGCCGTCCGGACATGCAGTTCGTGCAGGCGGCGGAGCCCTGCAAGGAAAAGCGCCAGCGGCTCGGCGTCGCTGCCGGGCAGCAGGCTCACGTTGGGCGAGATTTGCGGCAGCACGGCATCGCCGCATAACAGAACGCCGCTCTCCGCATGGAAGAACGACAGATGCCCCGGAGCATGGCCGGCCGTTTGCACCGGTACCCATATCCGGTTGCCCATCCGAAACGGCAGGTCCTCGCCGATAAACGATATGTCAGGCTGCGGCGTGACTTGGGGGAAGAAGCCGTTCAGATGCTCCGGCAGCAGGGAAAGCTTGGTTTCCGGCATGCCATGCTGCCGGAAGAACGCCGGGAGCTCGTGATCCATCGTGGAATCTGTTCCCCACATGAGCATCGCTTCCCGATGCGCCCGCTCTGACATCCACACCTTCGCGCCCGACCGCTCCTGAAACCACCCAGCAAGCCCGTAGTGGTCCGGGTGATGATGGGTCAGCACGATCGAGTTGATGTCGCTAAATCCGAACCCGAGCTGCTCCATCGCCGCAAGCCATTCCTGCTCCGAAGCAGCCGTACGCGGCCCCGGATCGATGACGGTCATACCGTCATCTCCGCGCAGCACATAGCTGTTCACCCATCTTAAGGGATTGGACAATGTAATCTTCACCTGATTGAGCTGATGTTCTTCTATATAATGAATGTCCGGGCTTGATCCCTTCTCTTCCTGATTCATTGTAGATGCAACCTCCATCCGCATTATGACTTCAAATTCGACTCTTTCATCATAAGCTTGTAACCAGGATAAGTATAGCAGGCTGGGATGGTTTGTTTCCTGGATTTGCCGAAGTGTCGGTTTCATCACAGTAGTGCAATGTTAGTGCAAGGATTTAAAGATTGAAGTGAGCAGCTAGTATGTTCCAATAAAGGACGCTTCACGTACGTATCGTTCCTCCAATCGCTGTTGCTCTCGGATTTTTCTTACTGTTTTAATCTATTGTAAAAATCCGAGGGCAAAGGCGACCGCTGCCGCTTTTCCGGAATCGATTCGTCCGCTCCGCTGCTTCGTGCTCGTTCATAATCAAGCTAACCATTAAATAAGCTCCTCATGGCTTATTAGCAAATGACCAATCTTCATAAACAAAAAAGCATCCCCCAAAAGTCATACAGCCTTGGGGATGCCTTCTCCATTGACGAAATGGTAGGTCAAAGTCCTCTTGGGGACTTACAAGCTAGCTGCGTACGCTTCATTTTTCAATCCTGTATGTCTTTCTTAGGAACTTGCAAGACGTTTGCGCTCTCTTTTCGATCCATAAAGTCCCTCTCGGTGAATTGCACGTTCTGCAACTTCATGATCCTCCAATTTCATTCCTTCTACTCATCTCCAGCTTAATGAATACCCAACTCATATTGAGAGGCTCCATAGTATTCACTTCAGCTGGCGGGCTACCTCCTCGCGTGAGCGCTGGATGGCTTCCTCGACAGGCAGGTGGATCTTGATTCCGTCCTCGCCCATCCATTCGACCTCTCCGTTAGCTGCACCGCGGCCAACGATCAGACGCAGCGGAGCGCCGGCAAGGTCGGCATCCTTGAACTTGACGCCGGCCCGTTCGTCCCGGTCATCCAACAGCGGCTCCAGACCAGCCTTGTTCAGCTCGCTGTAGATATGTTCAGCCAGTTTCATTTGGGCCTCATCCTTAACCGCAATCGGGATAATGTGCACCTTGAACGGAGCGACGGACATCGGCCAGACCAATCGCTCATCCGAGATACGCTGCTCGGCGATGGCGGCCATGACGCGGGAGACGCCAATACCGTAGCAGCCCATGATCAGCGGTTTCTCCCGCCCGTCGGAATCCAGATACATACCGTTCATGGCGTCACTGTATTTCGTACCCAGCTTGAACACATGTCCAAGCTCAATCCCGCGTTGAAATTCGAGCGGCGCTCCGCAGCGCGGGCAAGGTTCTCCTTCGATTACATTCCGAAAGTCGCCGGTATACTCCAGCGAAAAATCACGTCCTGGGCGGACCCCCTTTAAATGGAGATCCCCTTGGTTGCCACCGGTAATCCCCTCTGCCATCGCTGCTACTTCGTAATCGACCAATACTTTTAGGGAAAGGCCTACCGGTCCCGCAAACCCGACTGGGGCTCCCGTCGCCTGCATCACCTCTTCGGCACTCGCTAATTCCGCGAGTTCTGCTTCTAGGTAAGACTTCACTTTTGCCTCGTTTGCTTCACGGTCTCCCCGGACAAGGACCGCGACTCGTTCTCCGTCCACTTGGTAAATCAGTGTCTTGATCAATTGCTCCGAGCCGATTTGGAGGAAGTTAGTCAATTCCTGAATACTCTTCACATTTGGCGTCAATATCTGCTCTATGGCAGAATGACCGTCAGCGGCCGCGGACTTCCTATCAGCCTGCTCAGCCGGAACCATAGACTCCGCACGCTCCAGATTTGCTGCATAACTGCAATCGCAACACGAAACAACGGTATCCTCGCCTATATCCGCCAACGCCATAAACTCATGGGTTTCCCCTTGCCCACCAATGGCACCTGCATCAGCTTCCACCGCCCGGAACGTCAGACCGCAGCGCCTAAAGATTCGCTCATACGTTTCATACATGTTCCGGTAGGACACATCCAGGCCCTCCCAGTCCCGGTCGAAAGAATACGCATCCTTCATCAGGAATTCGCGACCCCGCAGCAGGCCGAAACGCGGACGCCGCTCATCCCGGTATTTGCTCTGAATTTGGTACAGGTTGACCGGCAGCTTCCGGTAGGAAGAAATCTCTTGGCGAACGATAGACGTAATCACTTCTTCATGGGTTGGCCCAAGCACGAACTCCCGGTCATGGCGGTCATGCAGCCTGATGAGTTCCGATCCGTAAATATCGTACCTGCCCGATTCCTTCCACAGCTCGGCGGGCTGGACAGCGGGCATGAGCATCTCCTGCCCGCCAGAGGCATCCATTTCCTTCCGAATAATCGCTTCGATCTTCCGCAAGACCCGCCAGCCCAGCGGCAGATACGAATAGATTCCTGCCGCCGCTTGACGGATATAGCCGCCACGGAGCATCCATTGATGGCTCAGTGCCTCCGCCTCGGAAGGCACATCACGCATCGTTGTCATCAATAATTGGCTTTGCCGCATCTTCCTCATACTCCTTCTTATCTCCATGAATGAACCTGCCTGAGCGCAAAAAAGAGCACATTCGCTCCTAGGGACGAATGTGCTCGTGGTACCACCCTGATTCCATCTTGCGGGACGCAAAAGGCGCTCCTTGCAAGATGCTTCATAAGGCGGTAACGGGCCGAACCGGCTCCGCTTGTTGACAGCGGGCAACTACAAGGTAGGAAGGACGCAGCCAAGCGGTGGAAGCCTTTCAGCCGGGGGCTTCTTTTCTGTCTCGCCGAATCATGCATCCTCATGTCCTTGATGATCGTTATTCACGGGAAATTCATTTTCCAATACATTACAGCCGGACGTTCAGAATGTCAAGCATGAAAAGGACAGGCATACTTAATGAGCGATATGATCCAGCACTTGCCGCAAGATCCCGATGACATGCTCATCTTCATACGTATAAAAATATGTATTCCCGTCCCTGCGGAATTTGACCAGTCTTAAACTGCGCAGATAGCCAAGCTGGTGGGATACCGCCGACTGACTCATGCCAAGCACCTCGGCAATATGGCCGACCGGGCATTCTTCTTGCGAGAGCAAATGAAGAATGCGAATCCGCGTCGGATCCGAAATGGCCTTCAGCAGTCGTGACGCTTCCATGGCCTGGTCTTCGTGCAGCAGCTCATGGTGCTCTTTTTCCATAAACTAATCCCCTCTTCTCCATAATGGCTTGAACGATTTCGCGGGCATCCCGTGAAACTCCTGCCAAGAGTGCGGAGCCCCGGTGCGTCTGCCAAGGCAAACCTACATAATAGAGCCCCTTCACCGGACTGATGCCGCGTGTATGAATAACAGCCTTCTTATGATTCAGCGCTTGATCCACATGAAGCCAATCATAGCTGGAAACAAAGCCGGTTGCCCAGATGATATTCCGAACCTTAAGCTCCGTTCCATCCTCGAATCGCATGCCGGAAGCGCCGGCATCAACGGCTCTCTTTTTCAACACCACTTTACCGCACTTGACCGCTTGTTTCAATTCATATCCAAAAATCGGGTCTCCCCGACGCTTCAGCTTACGTCCCACCCAGGAGGAACCGCTGGCTGATAAAATGCCGAGTTTGTCCAACCACCAGAACATCCCCTTGCCCCCAACGGTCATGGGTAAATACCGCGGCTGCTGTCCAAGAGCCAAATACGTTTCCCGACCTCCAGACAGTTCGACCGCTATCTGCGCCCCGCTGTTCCCGCCGCCAACTACAAGAACGCCGCCCTCTTGAAGCTGGGAAGGTCGTCTGTAATCGGAGGAGTGCAACTGGACAATATCCGCTGGAACCGATGCTGCAAACGCCGGAATGCGAGGCTGCCGGAACGGCCCGGTAGCGATAATTAGCGACTTCGCATGATATTCTCTCTCATGGGTTTCGATTATAAACCTTTCTTCTTCCTTATGGACACACTTCACATCCGTCTCAAATTGGATGGGCAGCTTAAACCGTTCTGCATAGGATTTCAGATAGGAAGCCATTTCATCTTTGTCCGGGAACCCGTCCGGATCCCCACCTATCCTCATTCCATGCAATGCACTGTGAGTTCTCGGTGTAAACAACTTCAGCGAATCATATCTCGTCTTCCATGCATCGCCTGCCTCCGATCCCCGATCCAACAACAGAAACTTCATCCCTGCCTGCCGCAACCAATAGCCGGTTGCCAATCCTGCCTGCCCCGCGCCGATAACGATTACATCCCACATCATATAGGTATCATTCCAATTATATGAATAACTGCTCATATATAGATATTACATGGATCTTGTTCTCCCTTCAAGCATAAAATGGTGCTTGCATCGTCAAACGCCGCATGAAACTCGAATAAATATCTGATGAATTCAGTTGACAACACACGCATTCAGTCATACTATAGGCATAAAGTTGCTTCGAGGAAACATTATATGCTCGGCCCAATTTAGTAGGGAGAGGTTAAACTTTATGGATGAGACAAAGAATAGGCAGCATTTGCATCAGGCAGCGCTCGGCGAGCGGTTTCTGATTGAACAGGTGGATATCCGCGGGGAGCATAAACGGCGGCTTCTGGACCTCGGATTCGTTCCGGGTTCCGTTATCGAAGTGCTGAAAGCCAGCCCGCTCGGTGACCCCACCTCTTATAGAGTAGCAGGTACCGTCATTGCATTAAGAAAAGAAGAAAGTCAGTTAATCTGGGGTAAGGTGATGTCATCATGAGAACTTTTACTGTCGCACTGGCTGGCAACCCAAACACGGGCAAAAGCACGCTTTTTAATGCCCTCACCGGCCTAAAGCAGCACACCGGCAACTGGTCCGGTAAAACGGTCAGTCTCGCAAGCGGCAATTACGATTACAAAGACACCAGCTTCCAATTTATCGATCTGCCCGGAACGTACTCCTTGTTCTCCAACTCGGCCGATGAAGAAGTGGCGCGCGATTATATTATTTTTGAGAAACCGGACGTTACCCTGCTGGTTCTGGATTCTACGGCGCTGGAAAGAAGTCTTAACCTTGCGCTTCAAGTGTTGGAAATGACCGACCGGGTCATCGTCTGCCTGAATCTGATGGATGAAGCGAAGAAAAAAGGAATCAAGATTAACGCACGCAAGCTTACGGATCAGCTCGGCGTTCCCGTCATTCCGATATCGGCCAGAAATAACGAAGGGCTGGATACCCTGTCCGAGCAGCTGCTTCTAATGTGCACAGGGCAGACTCCGACTACGCCGTACCGGATGAAATATAACGAACAGCTGGAAGCGCAAATTTCCGGCCTGGAGTCCGAATTACGAGACATTTTCGGCGACGAATATCCAGCCAGATGGCTGGCCATCCGTTTTCTCGATGGAGACCGGAGGCTGATCGCGACGCTGAAAGACCGATTAAAAGCTTCGGATAAAGGGGGGATTTCACTTGGAACAGCTAAAGCGCTTGGAAGCTCTAACAGCCATCATTCCTGCTGAGCAGGTAGAGGATGTTCGGGAAGACATCGTGGGCGAGTTATTCAAAAAATCCCGCGAGCTGTGCAGTGAATCCGTCACCGTGACCAACCGGGAGCTTCTGTACCGTTCCGAGCGTCTGGACCGCATCTTCACCTCCAAGCTGTGGGGATTTCCGATCATGCTGGCCATGCTCGGCGTTATTTTTTACTTAACGATCGCAGGCGCTAACGTTCCTTCCTCCATGCTGGCAAGTTTCTTTGGCTGGATCGAAGGATACCTGACGATGGCCTTTCAGGCTCTCCATGCTCCCGATTGGCTCTATGGTGTGCTGATACTCGGATTGTTCCGGGGTACATCCTGGGTCGTCAGTGTCATGCTGCCTCCAATGGCCATCTTCTTTCCGGCCTTTGCGCTGCTTGAGAACTATGGCTATTTGCCTCGGGTAGCCTTTAACCTGGACCGCCTGTTCAAAAAAACGGGGGCGCACGGCAAGCAGTCCCTTACCATGGCGATGGGATTCGGCTGCAATGCGGCGGCCATTATGTCGACCCGGATTATCGAGTCGCCGCGGGAGCGAATGCTCGCCATTCTGACCAACAACTTCGTGCCCTGCAACGGCCGCTGGCCAACCCTGATCCTGCTGGCCTCCTTGTTCATGGCTGCAGGTTTTTCGGGAGGAGCCCAGACGCTCGTGACGGCTTCCGTTGTTATGGGCATGGTGCTGATCGGTGTCGTTGTCACGCTCGCGGTATCATGGGGATTATCTAAAACCGCCTTGAAAGGCATTCCTTCCCACTACACCCTGGAGCTGCCGCCATACCGTAAACCGAAGATTCTGAATACGATTCTCCGGTCAACCCTGGATAAAACCATCTATGTCCTGCGCAGAGCCATTATCGTAGCGGCGCCTGCAGGCGTGCTGACCTGGGTACTTGCCAACATCTATATTGGCGATTCCAGCATTCTGGTTCATTTCGTTGAATTCCTTGATCCGTTTGCGCGCGCGCTCGGACTCGACGGCTTCATTCTGATGGCCTTCATCATCGGACTGCCCGCAAATGAAATCGTGCTGCCAATCCTGCTGATGGGATATTTGGCTACGGGCTCCCTGACCGAGGTTACCGATATGTTTGCCCTTAAGCAAATCTTCCTGGATCAAGGCTGGACCTGGCTGACCGCGCTAAACATGATGCTGTTCTCACTGCTCCACTATCCTTGCGGAACCACGCTCGTCAACATCTGGAAGGAAACCAAAAGCGCGAAGTGGACGTTCCTGTCCTTTGCCATCCCGACGGCTATCGCAATCGGCGTTACCTTCCTTGTTACTCAGGTGGCCCGGGCATTGGGATGGGTTTAACGTAACGATAGGGATGGAATCTGCATCAAACAAAGCAAAATTGTACATTCTATGAGGCATCCCAAAAGGTTGATCCAACCTTGGGATGCCTCTTCTTCTGATAGCCATGCTGCAAATAGAACATATATAAAGCAAACGAGCCACCCCAAGAAGTCTCTTGAAGCGGCTCGATATTTTTTTATCCGGAAATGGATGAGTTCTATGAAACTTAACCTTTCACTGAACCAGCAGCGATGCCTTCCACGATACGATCACTGAGGAAAAGGAACATCAGCAATATTGGCAAAATGCTGATCATCAAGGTTGCGCCAATAGCACCCCAATCGGTTGTATATTGTCCGATAAAGTTTTGCACGCCAACGGTAAGCGTCTTGAACATATCTGAGCTGATAAACGTGTTCACGAAAATAAACTCGTTCCAGTTGTAGATCATGTTAATAATGGCTGTTGTCGCCAGCACCGAGCCCGTCATCGGAAGCACAATCCGGAAGAAGACCCGGTGAACCGAGCAGCCGTCCATGACCGCTGCTTCTTCCACTTCCTTTGGCAGCGTGTAATAAAACCCGAGCAGAATCATAATCGTAATCGGCATATTGAAAGCCACGTACGACAATATCAAAGAAACCGGATGATCGGTCAAGCCAACCTTGTTGAACATGCTGAACAGCGGGATCAAGGTGGAATGAACCGGTATCATCATGGCAACCATGAACAAACCGAGGACAAAGGAACTGCCCTTCCACTTCATTCTGGTAATCGCGAAGGTGACAAGACTCCCTAATATGACCGTTAGTGCTGTTGCTACGACGGTAATCCAGACGCTATTCAGAAAATAAACGCTGATGTTGCCGGCACTCCATACCTTCTCGTAATTCTCCCAGCGCGGATTCATCGGAAGGGACAGCGGAGGAAGATCGAATACTTCCTGATTGTTTTTTAATGAGAACAGCAGCAGCCATACGAGCGGAAACAGCTGAAATACGGCTACTCCGATCAGCACGATATACAGCAGCGTGTAACCCAGCTTACCTCCCACTCCGTTTCCAGACCGAGCGCACCCGTCTTGGAGTTGTCCTGCGGCTCCAGATATCATGAAGTTTCCCTCCTTATGAATATTGGATCGTTTCTTTTGATGCCGTTAATTTCCGGATGACCCACGTTACGATCAGACAGATCACCAGCAGGAAGAACCCGATCGCGCTGCCGTAACCGAAATCATAAGCGCGGAAAGCCGTATGATACATATAGGAAGCCATCACTTCGCTCGCGCCGTTAGGCCCCCCGTCCGTCATGACAAAGATGAGGTCAAAATATTTCAAGGAACCTACCACCGCCAGCACGATCGTAACCTTAATCACTTCCATGATGAGTGGAAGCTTGATCCGGAACGCAATTTGCATGGAGGTTGCCCCGTCGATCTTGGCAGCTTCAACCAGCGATGCCGGGATGTTCTTCAGAGCTGCATAATAGATCAAAATATAAAAACCGGCATACTGCCACAGAATCGGAATAAACAAAGCAAACAAGACAAGCGACGACTCAGCAAGCCATGCCGGCGGGTTCGTGATCCCGATGGACTCCAGGAAGCTGTTCACAATCCCGTTCGTCGGGTGGTAAATGCGGAGCCACAGCTGCGCGATCGCAACGGAGGACAGCAGCATGGGTATGAGATAGATTTTACGGAACAGGTTGGCGCCTTTGATCTTGGAGGCCAGCACCATCGCCACGGCCAGATAGATCATAAGGCTTGCAGCCGAGAATACGGCTAACAGCAGGGAGTGCCATGCACTATCCCAGAACTTGCCGTCCGAGAGTAGCGCCTGGTAATTATCGAGTCCGATAAAGGTTATTGCACCAATGCCGTTCCATTCGTTCAGTCCGTAATAGGCGGTCAATAGAATTGGAATATAAACGACGGCCATAATCACAAGCAGTGCAGGCAGCACGTACAGCGCGATGATTTTTTTGTTGGACATCACTTTATCCAAAGTGTCCGACTCCTTTCTCCATATGGTCTAGAGGAAAGATTTATCCGGCATCACTGCCGGATAAACCAGGGTCCCGTTTCTTTGTTGTCCTAAAGAGTCTTAGTTCCCTTTGGAGATCGCTGCATCATGCTCTTCGGAGAATTTGTCCGGCGTTACGGCTTTGCCGAAGAGCGCCTGAATCATGTTCAGATGCGTCTCGGCGGCATTCGCCTCCATCTGTACATCCGCGAACAAGGTGATACTGCTTGCTTGATTCATTTCATCAAACAGATCGATGTACAGCTGTGGAAGCTCAAGCGTTGAGGTATCCACCTTCGTTGCCGGGATGACACCAGCACCTGTAACGGACTGCTCGCCCCACTTGGTTACGAAATACTCAACGAACTTCTTGGATTCCTCTTTCACCTTCGAATTCTCGCCAATAAACAAGCCAACACCCGGTCCGCCTACCCAACTGTTAATATCGCCTTTGCCGCCTTCAACCGTCGGGAATTTGAAGAAACCGACGCTGTCGCGGAACTCTTGCGGGATCTCTTCATTGGTCGTAAAGTTAGGCAGTTCCCAGGTGCCCATCATGTACATGGCCGCTTTGCCGTTCAGGAATTCGGATTTCGCTTCCTCGTTGGATAAGCCGTTGAACCCTTTGACAAACGCATTGCCATCCACCAGCGATTGAACCTCTGCGGCTGCCTTTACAAGCGATTCATCCTTGAAGGAACCCGAACCGCTGATTGCACTGGCAAGCGTTTCTTGTCCGCCGATTCGATCTGCCAGGTACATGTACCAGAGCGAACCGGTCCAGCGGTCCTTGTTGCCTAGTGCGATAGGAGCAATCCCGTTATCGGACAGCGCCTTCACAACATTCTTGAATTCTTCGTAGGTTTGCGGCACTTCCAAGTTAAGCTGTTCGAATATCGCTTTGTTGTAATATACCGGCGCGATATTGAACTCGAGTGGAAGCGCATACGTTTTGCCGTCAATCGCATAAGCCTCGGTCGTGCCAGCTACGAATTTACCGTTAAGCTGACCCCCCAGCAAATCATCTACCGGCGCAAACAAGCTGCCTTCTACATAAGGCTTCAGAAATCCGGCTGCCCAGGTCACCCCTACGTCCGGAAGCTCGTTCGACGCGGAAAGCACCTTCAATTTATTTTTGTATTGCTCATTATCCAGAACTTCCTGTTTGATCGTCACGTTCGGATTCTCTTTTTGATATTCTTCGATGATCTGATTCACGATTTTGTTCTGTCCTGCAGAAACGCCTGCCGGCCATAAGTGCATGAAGTTCACCGTAACTTTCTCGCCTTCGCTGCCGCTGCTGCCTGAATCCCCCGTGCTGCTGTTGCTCGATCCACAACCAGCCGCAACCAGAGCGAGACACCATGTTAAAAGCAGAACCGTCCATTTTTTGTTGAACACGTTTACAACCCCTTTTCTAGTATGCTGTTCGCGTATTGAAACCGCTTTAAACAAATTTTATCAGTGAGGGGATGATTGTATAAGGTCATAATGATTGGGACTAATTCCACTTTTATTAGATTTCCGCCCCGCTATCAGATACGCTATGGCGGTATTGACTCGGGCTTACTTCCTCAAGGTCACGGAACACCTTCACAAAATATTTTGCCGTTTGGTATCCTACCTTCTCTGCAATTTCCGCGACAGGCAGCGAGGTGCCCGCCAGCAGCTCCTTGGCCCGCTGCACCCTGCGGCGCGTCAGATATTCGCTGAAGGTGAGCCCCGTCTGCTCTTTGAATAACACGCTGAAATAACTGGAATTCAGATGAAGCACATCTGCAACTTCCTTAAGCGATACCGACTCCTGAAGATGCTGATCCACGTGCTTCAGCGCTTCCTGTACCTGGATGCTGTAGCGCTTATCCTGCTGCGACGTCTCCAGCAGTTTGGGATCCACCAGCTTCTCCATCCGCTCGATCCGATCTATTTTTTCCCGACGTTCCAGAGCTGATTCGACCGCAGCCACCAGCTTCCGCTTATCCAGCGGCTTCAGGAGGTAATCCACGACGCCATATTGCAGCGCTTTCCGGGCATAATCGAATACTGAATAACCGGATATGACAATAATGACCGGCGGATGCTCTAATTCATGCAATCTCTCTATGAGCTCGAGTCCCCCGATTTCCGGCATGCGGATGTCCGTCACCACCAGATGAGCCACCTGTCCCTGCAGCCACTCCAGCGCCTCTACGCCGCTTGATGCCGTCACGATTCTGCAGCGGCCAGACGACCAGGCCTCCAGGGTCTTTCTTACCCCTTCCCTCGTTCTCGGTTCATCATCCACGATCAGTATCGTTTTCATGCTTCTCCCCCTTGGCATCGTTAGCCTGAACATCATTCGGAATTTGAAATGAGACCGTCGTTCCCTGACCCACCACGCTGTGAATACGCAGGCCGGCTTGTCCGGAAGCGTAATACAACCGGATTCGTTGCTCTACATTGGCAATGCCGACACCGCTTTTTTTAGAAGATTCCGTGTATCCTTTTTCCATGGAGGAATAAAGAGAGGCCACCGTCTCCTCGTCCATTCCGGGGCCGTCGTCGGTAACCGAAATGACCGTATATCCAGGGTGATCGGAGGCATTCGCCCGCAGAATGACGGCGCCTGGCCCCAATCGCTGTTCAACCCCGTGCAGGATCGCATTTTCCACGATCGGCTGAATCAACAGCTTCGGAATCGGCACGCTTTTGCTAGCTTCATCGGCCTCAATTTTCCAGGATAACCGGTCCAGCATCCGCATTTTCATAATCATCAAATAACGTTCAGCATGATCCAGCTCGTCCCTGATTGTTACCCACTCATCCTCGTCTTTGCGGTTAATGACGTAACGGAATAAGCCGGACATCGCAACCACGATTTGGGCCAGCTCTTCTTCGCCTTGATCATCCAGCGCCCAATAAAACGCTTCCAATGTGTTAAAGAGAAAGTGCGGATTGATCTGTGCCTGCAGCGCTTTAAGTTCTGTCCGGCTCTGAATGATTTCCTTCTGATACACGACCTCGATTAATTCGTTCAGCGAATCTACCATCTGGTTGTATGAATTGTTAAGCTCGTTGATCTCCATCGTCTTCGAGGTGACGGCAATGGGCCTCAGCGTCCCCAGCCTCACGCCGCGCATGGCTTTGATCAGATTCAAAATCGGCCGGATGATCATCGTGGTCAGAATAAAGCTTAAAATCAGAAACAGCAGCGCACCAACGCCCCCGGATACGATAATCGCGGTTCGCAGCACCGATATCCCCTCAGTCGTATAATCGACAGGTGTCAAGATGACCAAGTTCCAACCCGTGGCCTCAGACTGTTTCTGTACGGCAATGTAATTTTCATGACCGAGCGTAACCGTCTCCCCTTCGCGTTGCAAAACCTCCTTCGCATCCACCGGGGTAACAAAATCCGACGAGATTTCATTCCCAGCCTGATCAAACAATCCCATCATTTCACGCGAATCGCTGCCCGTACCGCCAGCCGAATCCGCCAGCGCAAAATAGTCCTTCTCCAGCTTCACGAGCAAGTACCCGCCGTGGGCAAAGGAATGGTCAATCAGACGGATTCTCCGTACCGCTACCACCACATCCGGATCCCGGGGATCCTGACCGAACCATACCAGCTTCCCCATGCCCTGGTCTGCCGCAGCAATCCAATCGCCCCTAACCCGGCTGGTCAGACGGCCTTCATCCAGCGGAAACAGCCGCCGATAGTCCTTCGTATATAATTCCAGCGACCGGATGCCCGTAGCATAGGCTTCATATTTACGAACCTCCTGTTGAAGGGATTGCCGTTCTCCGAATGTAATCGACTTACCCGCAGTCTCCTGCGCCAGAAAACGCTGAACCGTTGCGTTCGTCGAGACTTGAGCCGTCAATGTATCCACCTGCTTGAGCAGCGCATCCAGCTTACCCGTGGCCTGCACGGCCGTCTGCTGAATATGCTTCTCCGCACTATTGCGCAGCAAGGCCGAAACCTGATCATATACAAACACCCCGATCAATGCCAATACGATAACCATCACCAGCATAAATCCAAGGAAAATTTGATTCCGCAGTGTATTCAGCCTGCCAAACCTGTTCAAGTTCTGCACTCCCTTTCGATTGGGAACTGTTATTCACTATAGGGGATATAATTCCTGATGCCGTTCAAGCTCTCTTTTGCAATCGGTGCACAGCCCTCTTACAGCGCCGGAGTCATCCGAGTAAAAGATTAATTGGCGCTTGCGGCGGCATTTACTGCACGCTTGTCCATCCTGTCCGCTGCGGGTTCGCGTTTTTCTTTTCAAATGAATGACATTACGCTCACTTCCGCTGCTTTTCTTGCGCCTGAACCCTACAAATACAAGAAGAACAAGAACCACTCCGGCCATCATCCCGATCATCCATCCCATGTTTATTTCACCTCCGACTTGTACAGGCTATTTGTACAAAATAGCTACCAAACGATTAGCAGATTCGCACCCCATGATCACGTATAAACGACGAATACTACATCTAATACCAACTGCGAACATTTTAACATATCTCTATTTGTCATGGCGGTTCCTACCATTTCCAATCACAGAATATATTTTCCCGGAATGAAAACACAAAAAAGCCTTCTCACTCCCGTTGCTACGGGAAGGAAGGCTTTCGCTGTGCTTTCGTTCATGCAACCGGCATGGTGTCAGATCTTCAACTCACCGAGTTTTATCAACTCAACGACAGCTTGCGAACGGCCCTTGACGTTTAACTTCTGCATGACATTGGAGATGTGGTTACGCACCGTCTTTTCGCTAATAAACAACTGCCCGGCGATATCGCGAGTCGTTTTATCCTGTACTAGCAATTCAAATACTTCGCGTTCACGGTGGGTTAACAAGAACTTGCTGTTATGGTCGGTCCCCTTCAATGGTAAATGTGCCGTATCTTCGAGTTTCCCTTTACATCCCCGAACATCTTCAAGCGGCTTGAATTAACGAATTGTTTTCAGGGGCTACAAGATGCGTTTTCCCTTACCATCACTAACTGTATTCATGTTTATTCCCCAGTTTAACACCAAAATTAACACCAGACTTCATCTGAAATAAGGTATTATACTTATAAACGAACGCAGGAAAAAAAGGGGACATGTTAAACATGAAATTATCAGAAGATGCTATAAAGCATTTAACTAATTTGGAGATGGAAACTTATATAGATGATATTTTTCAAATTGATGCCTTTCATAAAAACAGTCACATATCTGGATATATACCTATATCCGGAAACCCTGAAAGACTGTTAGGTCAGAACGTTCTCCAGTATCTGCAAATGGCATTGTATAGGTCATATTTACTCTCATGTGGATTTATCGATTCTGTCAACAATAACAATCAATTGACAGGTGCTATTAATGTTAGGGCTCATTTTGAAATGACTGGTGCCATTGCACATTTAATAAGAAAGATGATGAGTTATTACTCAAACTCTATAACATATAGTGAGCTCCATGATGTTATAGTGAGATTAAGTTTGGGCATCAAAGGACAGGAACGCAAAACATTTGGCGCCCCCGAACCAATAAATGTAATGAGCATGATTGATGCAGCTGATAAGCTATTTGGTAAGTTAAACGGGGTCAAGGAAACCAGGTTTAGAGCCTCATATGACAAACTCTCGGAGTACTGTCATCCTAATTCATTTGGATTGCAAATTTCTTGTGACTTTAGTGAAGTCGGTGTTGCAAAATTCAAACCACTGACTGACAACCCTTATGATATAGACCTATATTTCCTCTCTTCTTTTATGGTAACCTCTACAGCATTCAAGCTTTTTTATCAAAGTGCTCGAGAAACTATTGAAAAAAATGAAGTGCTACCAATGCAATTTTCGTAGAATAAAAAAAGAAAAGCAGGGTTAATTCCCTAGCTTTTCTTCATTGTTCCCGTTTAACCAGTTAACAAAGACTTCTCTCGATATTTTTATCGATCGTCCAACCTTAACCACATGAAACTGTCCCGAGTTACACAAATCATAAGCTTGGTTCTTTCCTATCTTCAGGAATTTTTGAATATGCGATACCTCAAGCACTGGTGGAAGTTCCTCTAACGAGCCCATGTCATCACCTCGTTTTATTAATACTCATGAAATGGATTGTCTTATTACTTGACGCCCCCATTTTCACTTTCCATTCCCTTTTTATCTTCTTTGACAACCTGTATGTTAAGACTTAGTGCCAGCTTATAAAAAGCCTTCCACTTTCGTTGGTAATAAGTCGTCTCGCTGATCGGTGGATCAATCACTTGGTTGTATACGACATAATCATAATCACAATCTATGTTCAAATAGCGCTCTGAAATCAGTTGTCGCTCTCTTCTGGGTAATCTACCGACTGCCCTTTCGATCCTCTCGCAGTATGCGCGGCGGGCAGCTGGAACATCTACATTGTGAGTTGCGATACTCGCTGTTTGGTCACTCGTGGTGCCTGTAAAACCCTTGGGCATATCAGACCACGCAGCGGTTACTTGCGCTTCTCGTTCTTCAAATGCTATTGACTTGAATAGCCGGTACTTCTCCAATGCAGCCTCTACAGCTTCCCTCGTTTTCTTCCGATCCAGTTCAGGCAATTCGAATGCCATCTGCTTCATTCTTTCACCTCACTTGTGAAGAGGTACCCCGGCTGGAACCGGGGGTGTTTTATTTCATGTTTAAAACGGCAGACCATCATCATTCGGCATCGGCGGTCCTTCGTCTTCGCCTCCCTCGGCTGCCGCAGCTACCTCATCGATGGTCACCTGGTTCTTGTCCTCAACCTCAACCGTTCCGTCCGGATTGATCTTGCCACGGACGCCTTCCCGATACTCCTCTTGCTCTTCATGGAATTCATCGATAGTCATCTGCGATTCCGTGATATTCAGGATCACATCAGAGCCAGCTTTCTTGTAGAATTCGAAAGTTTGCTGTGCTGAAGAATCTCCTTTGACCTCGAACTCTAGAACCGTCTTCTTGGAGTCCTTTGCCGATTTCTTAAACTCGGCGGTTAGCTCGACATCATCCAGGCCCTCAATCGACAGAATGACAACCTCACGGGTCAGGCCGTTCAGCTCCGGCTTATGCTCGTCATCGCCTTTCACGTAGAATTGAACAAGTTCCTTTTTCGAGTCCTTGGTTTGCTTATTGAAATGCGCTTTTACTTGTACTGACATGGTTATTTCCCCTCTCGTTTATCAGTTAAATTAATTGCCGGTCTTTGCGGTATATTGACCACCTGCAGCGGCTCGAACAGTTTGGCAGTAAACTGAAGTATGCTGTTCTGCTCATCCGTGAGTGCTACAGGGTATAAAACTCCATCGTTGCAGTAGAAGAGAACTACGCCGTCTTTCAAGCTCTTCACCTCGTTAACTTCCATGAATTACTACTACCTAATCAGTGATTCGCACCTTATAATAAAGTCCGTCGACTCAAACCGTATTGATATGAAGCCTGTGGTCGTCAGAGTACTTCCTAGATGGCGGACAAAACAATTCATAAGAGATCTGACAAGGAGAGGCGCTGCAGCCCTCTCTTTTTTTGCGTTCAGATTTCTAAAACGGGCTGCACAACCGCCGTCCGCCGCTCTGCAATCTCTACATACTGCGGCCCCATCTCGATGATGGTGCATTCCCGGTTATTCTCCAGTGAAACTTTCAGAGTCGTTCCGGATCCGCCGAAGGGATCGAGGACCCTGCCTCCGACCGGAGCGCCTGCCAATATGCATGGCTCAATGAGCTTTTCAGGGAAGGTGGCGAAGTGTGCTTCCGGGAATGGCTGAGTGGCCACTGTCCAAACCGTTCGTTTGTTACGCATGCCGTTATACTCTATATCCTCTCTATCTGGTCTGTGCTGCGATGGCTGCCCTGGGGGAGGGGAGTCTTTGACTGATCTCGCAAAGGAATGGGATTTAATCCTTTCGCGTCCCCTTGCCTTGGCATCTGTGCCATGTCCAAAACCGACTCCGGTACCGACACGAATATTCCCTTTTGCCTTTCGCTTGCCGCCTTCCTGATTATCAAAGGTGCTTTCGTGTACATATGCCCCCCCTCGGAAACCATTCGCCCATTCATTCTGTACGCCGGGCTCCTTGATTGCCTCATGATCGTAATAGTACTTATCCGATTTCGACAGTAAGAAGATATATTCATGCGCCTTGGTGGGTCGGTCCTTGATGCTCTCCGGCATCGGGTTTGGCTTTGACCAAATGATGTCACTTCGGACATACCATCCTTCGGCCTGGAGAGCAAAGACTACTCTCCACGGAATCCCTATTAAATCCTTGACCTTTATACCGGATACCGCAGTTCTGGAAACGTTCTGTCCCCTTCGGTCTGAGTCCCATCCTCCAACATCGTAATTCGAAGAGTCATGTGTCTTATAACCCGTGGTGGCGTATGCGTCCCCGAAGTTCATCCAAAGTGTCCCGTCCTTCCTTAGCAGCCGCCAGACCTCCCGGAAGACCAAGACCATATGAGCGACAAAAATTTCTGGCGTCGGCTCTAGACCAAGGCATCCGGTCCACTCCGGAACGGTCACGGGCGGAAGTCCCGGCATAGGCGTATATGTCACTTCCGGCCAGTATGTCGGAGTAAGACCGTAATCCCGCAGCCCCCAATATGGGGGAGATGTCACACATGTGTTAAATGATTCTGCCTCGAGCTGCGGCATGACTTCGATGCAGTTACCTTGAATGATCAGGGTTTCTCACCTCGTTTTAAAAAAATCTATTTTTAGATAGCAACTTTTCGGACGGGTACCGCGATTATTACTCCAGGATTTATTTATAGAGCCCCTTAATTCTCGTTTACCTAACTCGTATATAGAACTAGGAACGGTAGACACAATTCGAAAGGAGGACTAACAAATGTCCGAATATAACCCGCAAGTTCACAGTAAGCACTTTGCAAGATTCGTATCTGAACTCTCTCAATACGAGGACTTGTACAAGTCGTGGCTCTCTGCAGAGAAATCTGGTTCGCCTAAAGAAGCGTTCCTCCTGGGAGAAAGACTCTTTCATCTGATGCGAATCAATGGATGGGGATAGAGCATGAAACCTGCTCGTTCCCCACCGCCGTAAGTCCCATCATGCATTCACTCCCTCAACCTTGTGCCCCAAGATCCCAGCAGCTATCTGCAGGCCAGTTTTGAAAGCCGTGGAATCGGCCCCGTAACGCGCCTCAGCTTGCTCGAATTCTTGCAGCAGCTGCTCCTCTGGAGTTCTCAAGATCTCGTAGCCGAAGTATATCGCCCGGATCATGTCGTCCATGGAAAGGTCATTCAGCGGATCCAGTTTATCCCTCCATCTCTCCCGGGAGACGATGAACGTTGAGGAATGAAGAAGGACAATTTCATCTGCAGGTTTATGTTTAAGGATTAGTGTCAAGGCGTCCGCCTGCTCCTGAGTCAGTTGAACCGGCAGAGTGGGGATTGGTTCTATCTGTGGTTCCGGAAAAGTCGTCTTTTCCTGAACTGGATCCGAGGCTTGGATCGTTTCGACCTTCACCTCTTCCACTGGGGGAGCTAGCGGCGCAGCCGGCGCCTCCTGTTTACTCTCCCTATGCGACTCCTTGAACCTGGCGATCTCCACCTCTTCGCCGGCATTGTTTTTGATGCCCCACTTCCCAAACCAATACGTATCCAGGCTTGCTATCGATGTACCGAGCTTCTTGGCAGCCTCTTTCCGAGATACTCCCTGAGCTCGTAGTGAGAAATACTCCTCTTTATTGACCTTTGGCATGTCCTTCACAGCCTCCTTGATTTTTGGAACATTTGTTTTTGTTTGGAATCCTATTGGCTTTTTATGTGACTTCGGAATTGGTTTGCCTTGAATCTTCGCTAGCTCCTCCGGTGAGAGAGTGTATTTCGTAATAGGGCTCGGGGGAGTGCCTTTCATTTCATTCGATCGCTTCGGTATGGACGTTCCCATAGTGCCCACTCACCCCTTTGAATCTAATTTCAACTCTATAGCCATACGGCAGATATCAAACTTACTTCGCTTTAATATTCGAGCAGCTTCTGAACGCTTGTTCTTGTATTTACTGTAGTTTTCAAGCATCCATTCTCTTTCTTGCTCGGTCATATTCAAAGGCGGATCGGGAGGTATCTCAGGCTCTTGGTAAGGCATTACGATGGCCGATTCGTCATCAGCTAAAATGAATTTGCCTCTTCCGAGCTTTTCAAGTATGTTTCTTTGCACTAAAGTGCTGGTTACCTGGGCAAATGTAGTTGGGTGCATGTTGAGTTTGGATGAAGCTGCTTTGGAGGAACGACCGCACATGAAATAAGCTTTCAGGACTTTGGATTGGTCTTCTGTGATGTATTCCTGATTAAGAAGATGTTCAATCCGTTCGTTGATTTCTGGATCCAGATCAGGCATTTTCAACTTCCTCCTCTCAAAATAAGAACTGTTGTTCCGTCATTAGGGTGTGACTATCCGCCGCAGGACCGACCGGCCCCGGGTCATTCAACTTTATTTAAAATGGATTCCAACACTTCCACCTGGTAGGTGTTTGTGTCGAGCAGTGGTTTGTACTCACGCATTAAGTAAAGATTCAAAGCAATCCTGGCGATAATGTAAGCATCTACGACGTTGTCACTCTTGTGGGTGTATCCGAAGTGTTCAAGCACAGCGTCCTTCATCGCTTTCTTTTTCTCGTTATCCTTGAATCTTCGTTTCTTCCCATTTTCCAAAACGAAACCTGTTACCTTGACGTACTTCTTTGTCCACGCCGGATTAACATCCCAATATACAAGGCCCTTCCGGAATATCATTGTCCGCAGCCCCCCGTGTATCATACCGGTTGTAACACCCATTTGTGTGCCCATTGCAGGTTGCTCGATGCAAATCTCATCCTCCGGCTTTATGATCTTGTAGAACTGGTTTTCAAGAGAGACGAGCTGTTCGGTAGTGATTCCGCCCTTAATTTTGGCACCTTCACCTTTGAGCTCATTTTCGTAAACCACTTTCCCTTGCTCATCTAGGATTACAATCCCTGTCTTAGTAGCTGGATCGACACCCACGAATTTCATATGGCGTTCCCTGCCTTACTCACACGTTGTAACTCCCGGGCCGCAGCATATTTCAAGTCGATGCTGCAATCCTCGTGCAGTGCTACCTGTAGCAGCTCATTCTTGCTTGCCTTCCGCATATCCACTTGTATCCTCTCCCCTTTAATCATCAAGCCAGTCCAGCAGCTTATTCGTAGGTTGTTCTTTTACTGGCCGCTCCGGCTCCTGTGGTTCGGTTTCCTGCTCCTTTTCGGGTACCGGGTCTATGTGGTCCTGTATGGATTCCTCAGTTGCTGGAGCTTCCTCTTTCGACTCTCCGAGTTCCTGCCATTCTAAACCGAGAATCCGATATTGTTCACGTAGGCCAGGGAACATTTGAACCAGCTCCCCGCGGCGATAATACTGCACGAGCTCAGCAGTCCGGTCGTACACGGCTTGCTTCTTGGAACGCTCTTCCGGTGTCATAGAACTCAGCGGATCTTCCAGCTGTGCTGCCATCGTGACAAGCCCGCTTAGTGCCTTGTTATACTGCTCTTCGCTTTGAATGAGCTTGCTCATGCTCCCTCACCCTTTCCGCCAGCTTCTCCTTGTCTTCCTTACTCAGATTGATAAAGCGCCCGGTCTTTCGATCGAAGACCATCTCCAGCGTTGCCGTCCCGATCTTCCGCCCCTTAGCTATAATCAATTCGATGATTCCTTTTCGGATGGTGTCTGGGTAATAGTAGTCATCCCGGTATAGGAACATGATGACATCGGCGTCGAACTCGATGTTTCCAGATTCACGAAGATCACTCATCATAGGACGCTTATCCTGGCGGTCCTCGCACTTCCGGCCAACGGAACTGATGGCGATTACCGGCACATCAAATGTTCGGGCAATCTGCTTGAGCTGCTTGGAGACGTAATTCACGCGGTCTGCGTTCTGGCTAAATTTCTTTTCACTCTCGATCAACTGCAAGTAGTCGATGTAAATGATCAGGTTCTTGTGCTTTTTCTTCATCGCCTTAACCTGCCGACGGATATATTCGATGGTCATTCCTGGTGTATCGTCGATGTAGATCGGCAAGTTATCAAGGATTGAAAGTGCTTTGCTGTAGCTATCCCAGTCATTCTCAGTTAAGCGACCAGAACGGACTTTCTTACCATCAATCCCGCCGATCGTGCACACATGCCGTTCAGCCACATCCACGCGCGGCATCTCTGCGGAGAATATACCTACTGTATATCCACTCTCAGCAGACGATCGGGAATCGTTGACGATATACGCGGTCTTCCCGATACTTGGGCGGGCAGCTACGATGGTTACATCCTGTTTCTGATGACCGCCAGACATCTCGTTGAAGTCATTACTGGCCGATCTCGCTCCGGTCAGTCCGGCACGGCTGCCGCGTGCCATGACCACCTTGTGATGACCATCTAGGACTTCAGAGACCTTCTTCATCCCATCCACTAACGTCTGGCCTTGGAGTTCTTCCAAATGCTCAAGACTCTCCCGCACGGAACTGAGATTCAGTTTGCCCCCGTTTAAAACTTCACGCATTACACGGGCGGCTCGATTCTCAATACTTGCTTCCCGAACGATCTTTTGATAATGATCAAAATTTGAAGTCGATGGGACTGCATTCCGAAGATGCATCAGATATGTGTTGCCCCCGATTTTAGAGAGTTGCGCCCCCCAATGTTCCGCAAGCAGCACAGGATCGAATGGGTACTTTACCCCTGGTTTGTTCGAGAATGCTTCCTGTGCCCAACTCAGAGCCTCAAAAACCAGCCCGTTATTTCCTTCTGGATCGAAGTCATCCGGCCGGAGATAGCAGTCATCAAGTAGTTCAGGATTCTTAAGGATTGAGCCAAGCACGGCCTGTTCTGCCTCAAAACTCATTGCCGCCCCACCTTCTTCCTCTCCAGCATTTGCTCAAGTTGGACCCGTATTCGATCCGGCATCGGCACTGCTTTCTCATTGTATTCAGCCAAGGCCAGCCGATCAGCTTCTTCTTCGGCGCGCTGGAGCTCATAGAACGATCGGGGCTGCACCTGGCATGCTTGATATATTGCAGCTGGAGTGGGAGGAAACTGGGTATTTACCCGGCAAAGTTCCCTTGTCTTTTCCATCGCCAACTGGTTCGGGATGTCCTGAAGGATATCATGCCAAACCGCTACCTCTTGCTCGGCTTGATCATCATCGGCCGTCCGGAAGCTCCGGTAAGCCCCCGCGATGTACTTCATCAGTAATATCACGCCTGTGCGATCCATCCGCCTCTAACTCCTTTCGAAGTAATCGGTCCAGTGGGTTGCCGCCGCCCCCCTTGGAGTTTGGTTTTGTTATCTGAAGCAACCTTTCCGGATCTACCACCTCATAATCCTCATATCGTTTTTGGTTTAAATAGGTGGATGGATGTGGGATATGCTTTTTGTCTGTCTGGAGCAGCTTATGTGTCTCAGCGAAATTCGCTGTATTTTGTATGACGACCTCAGGACTAAACTCTTTGTCCTTGCTGAGTTTTTCCCAGACTTTCTCGGCATAGGCTTTTGCTACTTTTCTCGGGTAGATTTCATAGAACTGGTCGAATTGATTTTTCGCCATATTATTAAAACCTTCTCCTTTGTAACCTTCTTCTTTAATACCTTCTTCTTTCATTGGTTGCTCTGCTGGTTGCTGTGCTGGTTGCTCTGAAAATTTCTGCTGGTTGCTTGTGCCCGAGAGCCCTTGTCCTAACTGAGTTTCTGCTGGTTGCTCTGAAAATTTCTGCTGGTTGCTGTGCTGGTTGTTCTGCTGGTTGCTCATTTGGATGATTTCGGGCTCATATTCGAAGGAATAAACAGTGAATTTGCTGTGTCTTTGAGTCTGTTTTATGAACCCTTCATCAATGAGTTTTTTGATTAGGGTCTTCAGCCGCTGCTCGGATATATCAAGCCTCCGACTCCAACCAGGGCGACCAAATATGAACTCTTTTTGATGGATTGTGACTTCCAGCCCGTCTATATTCCGAGTCTCAGGCTTGTCTGAATAACGGGCTAGAAAGAACATTTCACAGAAGACCATCCAGTAATCTTTATCACGCCTGAGCCAGTGATTCTGAAGTTCTCTTCCAATCGGGATAAACCCGCTCATACCTCCTCACCAACGTTCAGGTCATAGTTTCTGTTTGATAGATCTGTTTCACAGCGTCAGTTATCAGATCAAACAATTCGTTTTGATCTTGTTCAAATTCATCAGGACCATTCGAAGGAGAGGCAGCCCAAACGTTATAGGAATCTCTCAACTTTTCGCGAAGGCGTTCTTCTGGCGTCTGTTTGATGGTGTAGCCGTTGATCAGGGCTTCTAGCAATCGCTCATCAGAACCCAGCTTCTTCGAGTAATCATGAATAACGTTTAATGAGTCCAGTACAGATGAATCGTAATCCCGAAATAACTGGGGGATGACACGAAGTGAAGCAATGATTCGCAAATTGCTCATTCCTGCCTCACGGCAATGCTCAACGGAAATGGCCACCTTCCGCGGTAACTCCACTGTCTGCTGTCGGTCCATCGCATGATCGACCTCTTGCTGCAGCCTCAGCTTTTCATTCTGAAGGTCAAGAATGGTATGTGCATGCTTGGCGAGGTCCGCACATGCATCGTCTAGCTGCCTTTTTAGGATTTTGTTTTGCTCCAATGCCGCCTCGTTCAATTCTCGCAGCTGTTTATACTCCGCGACTGTGTATACATTTTTGTAAGATTCCATCTAAACCACCTCCAAGTGATAATGTTTTCCTGCTTCGAATCCACGCTGCCGGAGCGCCATCTTCACGGTCATCTCCGCCAGCTGCGGGGTATTGTTATCTCCCGATAAGTGCGTCAGGTATATCCGCTCGCCGCGGCCCCGGATTAACCGTTTCAAGACCGTAGCCGTCTGCTCGTTGCTCAGATGGCCGAGATCGGAGAGGATGCGGGCTTTGATGCTGTCGGGCCGGTTGCACATCTCGACCAGATCGGGATCGTGGTTGGCCTCGATCAATACGTAATGGCTGCCCTCCATGTACTCCAGCATTTCCTCCGTCCATTTCCCGGTGTCAAAGACAACGCAGCAACGGTTTCGATCATCGTCCTCTATCGCATACCCGACTGGCTCATAGGCGTCATGGTATGTTTCGAAGGGATACACATGCACGCCGCCAAACTCAATCATCTCGTATTTGCCGAACCGGGTTTCTGCGGTCCGCCGAAGGTCTTCATCCACGCCGGATATCCCTTTCCATTCTCCTTCCGTGGCCCATACCGGGATCCGGAATTTATTCGCAAGCGGCAGCCCTTTGGTGTGGTCTCCGTGAGCGTGGGTAATGAAAATTGCAGTGATGTGATCGGGCCGGATGCCGACTTCCAGCAAACGCTTTTCGATTTTAGTTTTTGGCACTCCAGCATCGATCAGGATTGTTTGTCCGCGAGTTGTAATCGCTACGCAGTTCCCAGCACTGCCGGAGGCGAGGATATCAACCTTCATCGTCATCATCCTCGAACATTTCGTCGAAGCAGCTTCCACAAACCCCAGATATAATGAGTTCTCTATCACCTGCAGATAAATATGGGAATGCATGCTGCGCATGGGCACCGTCTTTATATTTTTGAAGGTCATCTTCACTGACTGTTAGTACCTGAGTCATTGAGCAAACAATACATGGAATCCGTAGTTCTTCAGTTTCCATTTAGATAGCACGCTCCCTCTTTATTCGTTCCCGCCACTCCTTATCAAAGGTGCATGTCTTGGCAGGCCATTCTTTATACCGCCGTCCACGGGAGAAGGAGACGAATAACCCTGTCGCCTTCTCGTAGTAAACGCCGTTCAGGACCGGAGGCGAGCCGTTCAGTTCAGCTCCTCCGAACAGATCCAACTGCTCTGGTGCGTTTCCGTTTTTCACTCAGACTCTCCTCCAGTTCCTTTTTGCAGGGTCTGCACACCCGCAGTTGTTTGTATTTCTCATGGGTACCAGGGCGGATTTCCGTTCCGCACACCTGACAATCCGGTTCCAATTTGAATACTTCTATTAGAGCCTCCATGGCTTATTCTGGGAGCGTGTCTTCTGCCTGCTCAGCTGCCTGTTTTTCTTGGATTTGCATGTCCATGATCTTAAGGTATGCCTTTAGCTCGGCCTCCGTAGGCTCAGTACCGTTAACCTTGCAGAACTGCTGCATGTGCGTGCCCATAGCTTCCTTATCCGTAAGCCCCAGTTTCTTGTAGTTAGCCTTGACCTGTGCCTTGAGTGCTTTCATACGCGAGGCAGCTTCGTCATCACCCTGCCCGGTTTGCTTAGGAGGAGTTGTTGTTTCGTGCTTTTCAGCTTCTGGAGTTACGTCCTTACGATCGTATGGATCGACATTTTGAAGCGGTGGCTGCTCAATGTTCTCTTCTCCAAACTCGAGTCCATACTGTTTTTTCAGCGCTCTTTGTTCGGCGTGTTTTCCGATCATATCCGGCTCCCATTTGTTCCAATTGTCCTTGTTTTGACCGGTATACACATGACTGATATGTTCTTTATCAACAAAGATGGTCACAGGGCGGTATCCATCTCTATAAGCAATGGAATACGCTCCAACGATTGCTCCACGAGGGAAAGTGACTTCATGTTCGATGACTTCCCATTCGTCTTCGCCCTTCTCGTTTTTGTACTTTCGCGCCTTGAAATTATCGTTGGTACAAACTGTCTGTGTGTCCGGTGGTTGAAATCCTTCTTTTTCTCTTGCCTTCGCTAGATACGCCTCAGCCGCAAATTGAATGCGGGCTTGATTCCCGTATTTGATGAAAAAGATTTCGTTTTTGAAAGGATCAAGTCGGTATGACGCTGCCTTATGCGCGAAGAGCAGGAATTCAGGATCCGTTGCTGTCGGACAAAGGGAAGTGCGGATTACCTCAAGGACTTCAAGGGGAAATGCGTCCTTGATTTCTGGAGTAAGGGTCATGACCTGCGTATTAGAATTTGCCATATGATAAGTGCCTCCTAAATGTGAATGGTTTTGGTGGAGCCGGTATTTCGATGTACGATGTGCAGGACGGTTGCCTCTGCTTTGAATACAAGCCAATCGTCAGGATTCTTCCCTGCGTCCTTGATAGCCATCTTTTTGACGACGGGTGGGGTTCTTACCGTTTTTCATGCCGATCACCCCTGAGCGTAGATTTTTTGAAATGGTGTGCCGTTAATCTTAGCGAGTCGCTTCCGCTCACTCCGGTTTAAGATCAACCCGTGGAACGCCTCGCTAATAGCTGTTGCAACAACTGATGGACCGATGCTGCCAGGCTTGTACGGTTTTTTCTCCACCGCCTCACGCTTGAATTGTCTGTGGGACTTGATCAGTGCAAATTCATGTGCTGCTCCCGCTTGAAGTGCTGCAGTAAGTGCATATTTTTTATTGGTGATTTTCATGGGATAATTCCTCCGATTCGATTGTTAGTGGTTTTCCTTCAATGACTTGGCACAAGATCAGTTGCCCTCGTGGAGCCTTGTAGTGCGTGATGCTCTCCTTGTTGTCAATAAAGCAAGGGGAGATCCATCCACTCTGCTCGCTGATAACGTCCCGGGCTTCCAATCCAGCCCGAATTCCCTCTGATAGGGAGAACTGCGTCGGTGCCTTACCGTATCGTTCGATCACAAAATCCGGTTTGATGTCGCCGTTCTTTTGTTGTTTGAACAATCGGATTGTGATTGTTTGGAAAAGACCTTGAACCTTGGCTGCCTGCAACTCAGCTGCTTTAGCTTCATATGCCTTGATAGCGTCCAAGATAAAGATGGACTCGTTTCGGCTCGCCAGTGTAGCTGCCTCGTCTGCCAGAGCCTTTGCTAGATCGGCTTGCAGGCTCTGGCGACGGTTATACCAGCCAATCACCTCTGCTGTTGCGTCCCGGCGCTGCTCCAAGGCCCGCATCTGCTCCCAAAGCTCGGATACATCCACCAACTCCACAGCCGCCAGTTCCTCCTCGAGCTCCTTGCGACGGGCTACCAGTTTGTCATGCTCTTCCCGCAGCGGCTTCTTCCGCTCTTCTTTATTGGCTTCAGCAGCTTGCTTGGCTGTCTCGTCAAATGGCCGCTTACAAGTGGAACATTCCTCCGCGATCTCTTCACCATGAACCTTCATGTATCGGGCCTTGGCAGCAGCAACCTGTTGCCGGACATTTTCGAGCGTCCCCTCAAGCACTGCCTGCTTCCGTTTAGGCTCGTCAGCCAGCTCGATCTTGGCATGGATAGCTTTGACCTGCTTGACCAGTTCAGCGTCTTCCACCTTGATCGCCTCAATGTCTTCCGGTACATCCGGTAGCTGCCGGAACTGCTCTTCGAGCGTCTCCGTTCGGCCCTGTGCCTTTTTATGTGCGGTGTCCTTATCGTTCTTATTCTTCTTATGGATTTCCTCAAGCTGTGGCAGCGTGTGCTTCTTTACCAGCTCGGCCAGCTTTTCAGCTTGAGGGTTGAGTTTGATGTCCTTCAACTTCTGATCCGGCGATGTCCGGCTCATTTCAGCGAATACTTCCTTAAGCGTCGGCGGCGTCGAGTAGCGGAGCATTAATTCACGCTGTCTCTCCCAATGAAGCGAGAAGAAATACAGGGGATTAAACAACGCCAGAAACAGGTCCTTATCGATCAGAGATTTAACGATCTCCTCGAAGTCGCTCGCTTTGCTTGGCACATCGTTGATGTAATAGGTGGCCTTCCCCTTCTCGATCCCGCGACCGAATTTGAGCAGCTTGCCGTCCACTTCTAGCAACGTTTCAGCCATGACATGATCGTATTTGTAATTCGTAGGGGTCGGGTCCATCTTGCTCCCGAAGGTGTCCGTGCCGTACAATGTCCATGTGGGAATTTCCAGAACACTGGACTTTCCTTCCTCGTTGTCCCCCGTGATCTTGGTCAGGTCGCCAAACTTAACGCTTAGATCACGGTGGGCATTAAAGTTATGACACTTGCCCTCAATTAGCTTGAATTGACTCATGGTTTTCCTCACTTTCGCTTGATTTTTAGGCTCAAAACCCCTATTTTGGCAAAAAAATAATAGGCTTAGAGAAAATCAGTCGTTTTTGCAGTCCTCGCAAGTGCGCGGATAACCCGGCTCTTCCATGTCATCCATATAGGAACCGCATACTTGGCACAGTAGCCCTTCCAGAATCATCTCAGTTACTTCACCCACGTCTTAGCTCACCTCCCTTCAAGATCAATTCAGATACTTGCTATAGATCGTGGTGGAAACCGGAATATCTAGATCGAACTTCTCTTTCACGCCCATCAGGTTCACCGTGTCCTCCAGTACGTCCTGACGGAACACCAGCATATTAGGAGTCATTTGTTCCTTTTTGAGCATCTTGGGGTGTCCGAACCGGTTCGAAACTGCTTTGTTTGCAATGGTGTTTGCCTTGATGAAATCCACACGGACCGGATGACGTAACGATGCTTTCAGTTGCTGCATGGCTTCTTTCTGATGCTCCTTGTCCAACATGCGGAAGATCTGAAATCCTTCGAGGCCGGTTGATTTGCGTATCTCCTTCATGACTTGCTTGACCCATTTCTTGAAATCCTTAGCCTCTGGACGTTCACTGTTGAAGATCGCTTCATAGATACCCATTTCAGAAATGACCGTCATTTTTCTGGAAGTTGTATCCATACTCACTTTATGAGTACCTTGTTCCTCTGCATCAAGATTACGTGTCATATTAAAAGCATCTCTATATCCAAGAGCTACGGCGACATCCTTGGCAACTGCCCACCATTCACCAGGCACCTTTTCAACAAACCTTATTTCGTGACCAAGCCAATTCTCAGTGCGGATGTTCATCGGATTTTCTCCTTTCTCTCATTTCAGCTGCCAACCAAAGCTTGCAGACGATCAAAGCGTTAATCAGGATCAAGCCGATAAAGCTTAACAACGTGATCATTGGGATTCATTGATGCCAGGGATGTCGCGCTCGATCATTGCAATTTCACTCCGGACAGAATCTATCTTGGCAGGATTCACAAGGCCACTCTCATGAAACTTGTGAAGATTGTTATAGTGGTTAATGACCTCCACCGGGATTCCGTTGAGCTGCGTCATGAATACTTCGCCTCCATTTCGTCCAACTTCTCACTAAAGTGTTGCACCAGGTCCATGTTCCCCGCGGTATGAGCGGCATAGGCTGCTTCCTTGTATCCTTCAGTCTGTTGCACCAGATCGGCGTTTACCTTCAAGCAATGAACGAGTTCAAGTTGTTCAGAAGATGTAAGCTTGCGATTGTTAAGGATAATTGATAACTCTGTCATTCTGCGGTGCACAGGGTGAATAATGAATGCCATTGAGTTCATTCCTTTCTTTTTAGTATTGATTCAGTTTTCAAAGAGCTGATCAATTCTAATGAGCGAATTCGCCCATGATCTGTGCACAATCCTGGCATATGAAGCCTTCGCCCGTGTCCAGTGTGCCGGGTCGTTCTTCACAGAGGAAGCAGGCCTGTGGAAGCTTCAGAGGCTCTTTCGGCTGCCAATCATTTATAAAGTGGATCGCTTTGGTGAAGTGGATTTCGAGAATTTCATCCAATGTATTTACATGGAATTGTTCCTTTACATCGCTGTATAGATTTGAAAACACCAATCTGTATCTTTCTTTGTATGACTCTGTATGGGGTTCTCCAAGTAGTGAGATTACCTTCGTCTTGCCTTGTTTCCGTACTACCTTACGCTCCTGATTGCTGATCGGCATGCGGTTCCGGTAATTATCAATCGTCGCTTCGAGGTGTCGTATCCGCATCAATAACGACTGCTTGTCGTCCGAGAACAGTTCCAATTGTTTTACGCTCATTACGGTTCGCCTCACTTTCGCTTATATTGTTTTCCATCAACTCCTGCCACTCTGACCGCTTCTTTGCAATGGTTTCATCTAACTCAGCCCAGAACCGTTCTGCAACCTCAATAGCTTCTCTTTGGTCGTGTATGGAGCGGAAGTGCATGAGGGCCGTTGAAAGGTCTACCACTACGTAAGCCGATGTTTTACTCAAGCTTTCCTTCATCTTTCTGAGATCGTGACTTCGCTTCTCCATAGCCGTATTTCGTTCGAGCAGTTCATCCTGAAGACTGTGGATTGTCCGAGTCAACTCGACGTTGCTCTGGCTTAACTGCTGAAGCATGGCTTCGTCTTCCTGGGATCGCCCTTTCTTTTTCTTAAGATCAGCGATCTGTGCAAGCAGTTTCTCCTGCTGTTCCGTGTGTTGCTGGATAGCGAGAGCGCGTTCTGCCTCCGCTTGTTGGGCACGCTGTTCGGCTTCTGCTGCTGACTTCTCGGCGGTTTTAAGGGCCTTGGTCACTTCTTTGAACTCTCGTGAAGTCATTTCATTCGCTGTTTTTGATTCACCAGTTGACGGGATAACATGTTCCTGCTCAAGAAAATTTAAACGATCGATAGATTCAGGTAGTGATAAGAGTTCGAATATTTTGGCGGTTCCTAAATTCGGAATCGATTCCGAGTTTCCAAACTCTTCATAAGCCTTCATCATCTTGTTTGCAGTGCTGTGATTAAATTCAATGCTCTCCAGCCATTCTCCGAATTGCCCATGTGCCATATCGTTTTCTTTCACGTGCTTGAGCCGCTTCCCGATCTCAAACACCGACTGTCCGGCTATCTGTTTGTAGCTGTTGATCTCGGCTGTGATAACTTGTAGGTCCGATGACAATGCAAGTTCGTTCATGCTCACCATCCTCCGTATTTGAAATGATTTTATGTGAACTTATATAGTTCTTTATTGCTGTGATTGCAGAGGCAGGTCCATTCCCAGTTGTCTGATGGATTTGAGGTCGTTTGAACATCGATCTAATAACTTGCTCCATATGGTCTTGTAACTGTTCCTTCAAATCTGCATTTTCCATGAATTTATCCTCCTTTGCTCAAGCCATCCGTTTAATTCTTTCTACAACCTCGGGCGGTAATTTCTCGATATAAGCTGCTGTTTTAAGCTCTAAAGGATCTAATCCAAGAACCTCGGCTAAGACTTCGTTTAGTTTATCTCTGGCCGGAGGGGTGGCCCCTCTTTGTAGCTTACTTAAATAGCTTTTATTAACACCTCCCCCTTTAGCTAGAACCCTTCTACATATCTGAGCGAGTGACAGGTCTGCTTCTTCGATACCCTTCTTCAAGTAATCCGAGTACTTCATTTTTATCACCTCATTCCATATAGTGAACATAACATTCAATAGTGAATAGTTTATTCACGACTGTTTGTGTCTAAATATTATCAACATGGACAAGCCAGTGTCAATGAATAAATCATTCACTACCCTAAAAAGTGTTGAATAATAATTCACCATTATGTTAATATTGAGAACAGAATCGATATGAGGAGTGACTAAGGCTGTGAAATATGCCAATTTGTTGAGTCAATACATAGAAAAAAGCGGATTAAGTTTGGGGGAGATATCTAGGCGGGCTAAAAAAGCAGGGATTAGTATCGATAGATCATACATATCGAAATTAAAAAACAATGACGTTAAAGCACCTTCCGATGAAATATCAAGGGCGTTAGCCGAAATTACCGGAGGGGATGCGGAGGGATTAATGCTGGCAGGTTACTTAGACGAGTTTCTGAACGAGTTGCCTCCAAAATTCAGACCCTTGTTGAAGGATAACGACGACGTACAAGGGATACTTAAGACGATTGTGCCGATCTTTAACGAGGCTTTTGTCAAATCCAACGTCCCCGAAATGGTAGTTGAAGACGATGAATTTAACGATTTTACATATGACGACACCCGAGCATACTTGCAATTTGCAGCACTTCTTATGAATAAATATGGGGACAATAAACTTAAAAAAAGCTCTGAACCAAAGAATGATCCAGAGCCTCGAATAAAGGTTGAGCTTACTGAGGAAAAGTACTTTCATACCCTTACACTTACTCTTGATGGTCAGGAGATAACTGACGAGGAAAAAACGAAGGTAATTGCATATCTTCGAGTGGATCGACAGCTGAATTCAAAAAATCAGTGAGTTCTTGTACCAATAGCTGTCTTAATATCAAAAATTCAATTTCTTTTGTAGTTTCAGCATCGTTCTTTAGTTTTCGAATAAGCCATTCCTCCTAGTTAGTAAACGAAAATGTATTGACGCAATCCGGTGTTTTCACGCCAGTATGTAAGTCGCATCACTGATCTTTACATCCTCAAATAATCCAGGCAACACCTCCTCTCAAATTTTCAGAACGCAAAAAAGCCGCCATGAACTGAGTTGTCAGTAAATCAATTAGGTCAAAAACTTCTGTAATACAACCTGTAAGACACGTTGTAAGACAAGAATGAAGTTTTTTTTAAATACCTAATCAATCTAAATACTCAGATCATAGCGGCTATTACGTCATAAGCTATAATCAATCGGATTGTTTATTACCCGCTCACCAGCTCGAACATAGTTCAGCGGTGAAAAGTAAATCAACTTAGAATTCCCCTTCAGCCCAGGCTAGGGGATAGATAAAATTAATAATGTATGGTATGTCAAACATAATAGCACATTCCATATTCAGGAATCAATCCCTAATTTCTCGTCCTGTATTATTCACCACCGGCCCCCGGTGTATGCCCAGTCTGAAGTTGTTTATTAATTAAATGTTCTAATTGCTTCGACATCAGACAAGTAAATACGATCTACAATACCATTTTCGTCATATACAGCAGACAAGAATAAATGATCTTTATTTGATTTTGAATCGATATTTCCAAACGATACTTCTCCAATAAATTTTTTGTTCTTTATATCGTAGACATAATCAATTGAGTGCGGTTCAGTTTCACGAACAATAGGGTATGTATCTCCATACAACTTTAGAACATTTTCTTTTAAGTCACCATTTTTCATCCCACGGACAGTACTATAAACGTTCTTGGACTCTGTATCCAATACTATCATAGAAACAGTTTTGTCGTTTCGGTACACCACCGATACACCGTAATCATATTTGTACATTATGTCTTTTGCCCCAGTCCCTAAAATCTTCTCAGCATCAGTCTGACTCATACCAAAGCACACTTTAGATTTACTATCATCATCTTTTACAATACATAAATCATCCTTAGACAGAGTATTCGTTTTTAATCCCCCGTTACTACCACTGCACCCAGCCATTAGTAAAAGCAATACCACAATAAACAGACCCTTAAATCTCACTCTGATCATCCCCCTGTTATCCTCTAAGACTTAACCAAAATATTACCACAAAATTATGAATTGGAAATATATTCTTTGTGATTGGTATAGTTATGTTAATTGAATTAATAAGGAGATGCTAACGATGAAAATCGGAATGCGTAAACCCAGTATCAAGAAACGAATAGTAGCCCGTACCAGCATCAAAAGACAGATTGTACATAGAGCCGGAATAAAGATCCCTCGGGGATATGGATGGCTTAAAAACCCTAAGAAGTATGCTTATACTAAAGTGTATAATAAAACCACATTCGACATCTTCAAATTGATCAAGAAGTTGTTTAAATAACATCGTCAATACGTCCAGTAGTCAACACTACTTCTCTTTTTAACCGGAGCTGGATCGTTATCATAGTTCAACACGATAATTCCGGCTGTCGTCGTTTTATCCGGCCACGCTATAAATCCTTGGTCCTCCAAGTACTGGAGTCCTCTAATTAAATCATGACGCCCCCGTCCAGTCATCATCTCTAACCGTTTAAAATAGGGCATACGGCTTTTATGTAATGGGCTCGGGTAATTGATCAAAATTCGAAGCAGTTTACGCTCAGGATCCGGCAGCATGTTGATTACCTCCTAACAAAAACAAGAACGTTTGTTTCTATTATATTTTAACAAACGATATTTTATCAATGCAAAAAAAAGCCACCAAGCGTTATGCCTCGGTGGCTTCTTCGTCTACATATTCAATTAATTCGGATACATTCTTTAACCCAAAATACCGCATTAGGGTATTCAGGTGTTCAGGGGGCCAGTGTTTTGCTGTCCCTTTCTCCATATCATTCAAGGTGTTCCAACGGATACCCGTTTCTTCGCTAAGCTGACGAACACTGATTTCATTTCGCAATTCCTTAATCTTAAGTCTAAGCATGGTCAACATCACCTCAAAATCAATATACCACTTTAAGGGATAAAGTTCAACGTTTTTCGTTGACATTCAACGATATTCGTTGTATAATTAAATTAGAAAGGAGGTGAGACAAGAATGGACAAGATGCTAATGGATGCTTTTGAAAAGCTCCAAAAACGAGAACACCTCCTAAGAGTGACCCGAGACCAGATGGGACTGGGACGGATCACCAAGGAGGAGTTCAAAAGTCGTGAGGAACAGATACTTGGACGGTATGCCCTCACGGACTCGGAGCAACGGGCTTATGACCAGTACCTCCGAATGGCACAACAGAAACGTAGCAAATAGATAATAGGAGAGAGGGGCCGAAGTTAGGCCCCTCTTTTCTTACGCCGTACTTGCTTTAAGTACATCTTAAACGAGTCATAATCATTGATTAATGTATCGAATTGCTCTGAATCCAGATACACCAACGGTACAATGACATTACCCTGTACGGCGTAATCAAGATACTGAATGCCTTTAGACATCAGGATCCCTCCTTTATGCCTCTTCTTTGTATCTCCAATATAACGACTATAATTCATGAATGCAAACCTTTCATTGAAGAACCGAAAAATTCCCACCTAGCCAGCATACTTAAATGTGCAACTCGCGCGAAGATAACGCGAATCACCCACCCTTGACACTGTCATCTGTAATTTCGTATATCCGACCGCAACCGATCAGCTCGTCCGCTATAAATACGGCTACAGGTGTTTGATCGAGCATGGCGGTATGAAAATGTATGTCCGCAGCCAGCGGCTTCATAAATCGTCCCATTATCCCTACATCCCTCATTTGAGCGTAATTCCCACACGGTCTGACTTCATGATGAGGAAATTAATAAATGTCGAGCATGAAACCAGCATAAATTTGGCATCTTCGAAATGAATCTCCCTTTCCTCAAGCATAGCATGCCGGATTCCCGCTTCGTCACTTGTGTATCCATATATAGAAGAGAGTCCACTCTTTAAGGCCTTATGTATTCCTATCTTCTCATCGATTAATTTTAGCGCACTTCCAAGCGTGGCTTTAGGATCACCAGATATAACTTGCGCTATTGACTCAACAGCAGAAATAGACTCTTTTATCGAATTTCTGTAATCTGGATTTTTTTTATCAGCGAGCATTTGAAGAGCTGTTGAAAGATGAACATTAACTCCCTGAAGTCCCCTTGGATGTGCGTTGTTAATTGCTTCTTCAACTTCTTTAATCTCCACTTTGTCAGTTATTTGCACAAGTTCCTGGTTAACAAAACGATAAGCTGATAGTTCTTGTTCCAGTATCCTATTACAGGAGTTGGTTAATGACTCCCTACGAGATTGAGTTGTGTCTTTTTTAACAACAAACTCCAAAAAATCATAAACCTCATACCATGCCCAATTTTTTAAAAATCCTTCCCTTACATGTTTACTTGCCTCATGATACCAAACAGGTAAGCTATCAAGTGGTAGTTTAAAATGTTCTAACCAGAGTAGACTAAAAAGTCGATGTAAATCACTAAAATTAAGCTGATCGTTATAACTTGGAGAACTACTATCTATGTACAGTATTTTGAAAACATTCCAAAGCCCAGTTCTGAGATCACTGTCCATTGAATCAATCTGTAAATTTACTTTGACAGGAGTTACACCTATTCTTTGTGAAAACCTCAAGCCATCTCCCCCTTAAAAATGAAAAAAGGACCCCGCCGGCCTGAGCCAGCGAGGTCCTCCACCGATTCCATCGGATTGCATCACGGTGCTACCGTCGATATTAAGACGATTATAAAGCATATGGGATATGTTGTAAATATTCGTGTAGAAACAGCTCAGACCTACATAATAAACATTTTAGGTTCTTTATTTTGATGGTTTTTTTTAATTACTTCTAATATGCATCTACCTGAAAAGTGAGAATGTTTTTAAAAATTACATAGTCAACCCGAGACTTAAAAGGCCCTTTATTATTGCCATACTTATTAATTCCAAATTTCGAAGGACCTGCACCAGCGTCTTTGTTATCGTACCACTTTATAAATGAATTAATGTCGCTCATGGGTAGATCATATTCCTTTTCTAAGCCATTTACCATGGTTACTACCAAGATAGCTCTTTCACCTTTTGGCTCTGTCGGGTCTGTTGGGTCCGTTGGGTTCGTCGGGTCCGTTGGGTCAGTAGTTTCTTTGTTTGGTGTTGCAGAAGCTTCATTTGAGACAACAAATTCTCTACCTTTTACAATTGAAATAACTTGAAAGTAATACGTTGTTCCATTAATTAAATTAGGAACTGTGTATGTATTATCTATGTTTGAAACAGTAATTGACTCAGTGTATTTTCCCGACTCTGTACCATATTTAATAATATATTGATCCGTATAAGTCGTAGGAGTCCAATTTAAAGCTACTTGTGCATCTCCAGCTTTAGCAGTTAGATCAATGGATTCTGCAATACCGAAAGTTAGTTCATTAATTGCTGCCCATGATGACTTTCCATTAACATCAATTTTTAGTCCCGAGTAAGAGCCTCTAATAATAGAGATAGGTGGATTAATTGAATTAGTGCCCGAAAGATTAAGCGTTGTAGGGCCGCCTACTTTAACCCATTCGTCATTCGCCTTACCAAAAATAGTATATTCTACAGCTACTGCTGGGGTTGCATTTGTAGCAAATTGAACAAAATTTATATCGAGTGGTTCAGGAAACGCTAACTCTAGTTTCGCAATTGGCTGTGCCGCATTCCATCTAGTCGTAATATCACCGTCGATTGCATTTTTAGCGCGATAATTACCAGAAAAGCTATCAGCGGTAGCAATCGTGCCTTGGGGAGCAGCAAAGCCCATCATCCCATCTACCGTTTTTCCGGTACTCGAAGCAGCTACAGTCTGACTAAACAGAGATAGGGTAAGACACAGCACTAGAAGATAAGAAAGCACTTTTTTATTCATTTAATAGATCCCCTTCGCGTTCTTTATTTACTTTTTAAAGTAACGCAGGGATAATTAATTGTCTAAACATAAAGTTACACAAATAGACATAGTTGTTATATATTATATATTTATTTTATTTCTATCTGAATAAATACAACTCAAAAGGAGGAGAAATACATGCTAATAGAACTAAAAATCGCTATAGATAAACAACAACAGGTAAGTATTCGTACTAAAGATGGGAATATAACAGTGGGACTGCCTACGCAATCTATAGATCCAGAGAGAGTGAAAATATATACACAAACTGAGGTCATCTCAGTACCGATAAATGATATAAATCACGTGATGAGAATAATTGGTCTTCCTGTAAAATAACAATGTGTGTTGGTATCAAAAATCAATTGAGAAATAGACCCTGCCGGCATTAAATTGGTAGGGCCTTCGTTTAGATTTTAATGTGTTAAAATCTATACATAAGGAGGGTCTCATGAGAAAACTATACATAACACTAGGACTTATTTTATCTTTACTGGTTGCCTGCTCCCCAAGTTTTCCAACATCAACAACAGCAGCAAGCCAACCGTTCCTTGAGGAAGATGCATCAGGCTCGTTGCAGGTCTTTTTCCTAGACGTTGGACAGGGTGATTCCACACTAATACGTACACCTAAAGGGCAACATCTCTTGATCGACGGTGGAGACAATCACAAGGGCGAAGATGTGGTTGATTATCTTAAGCAGCTCGGTGTAAAGAGTCTTGATGCAATCATTGCCACTCACCCGGACGCCGACCACATCGGGGGCCTGGACACGGTGATCAATGCAATACCAACCAAGAGCGTTTATGCACCCAAAGTGAGCCACACAACAAATACATACAAAGATTTCTTGCTTGCAGTAAAAAACCGCGGGTTAAAGATAAGATCTGCTAAGGCTGGGCTGGCGCTCCCGCTTGATGGGGTCACAGCGGAGTTCGTCGCCCCCGTTGCGGAGTACAGCAAAGACTTGAACGCTTGGAGTGCTGTGCTACGGATACAATACGGCAATACTTCATTCCTATTTACAGGGGATGCCGAAGCCCGCAGCGAGGCCGACATGTTGAAGAGCCCCGAAATTTTGAAAGTCGATGTACTGAAGGTAGGACATCACGGATCGGACACATCGACTTCACAGGAATTTCTTAATGCTGTAAAGCCAACGTATGCGGTTATCAGCGCAGGTAAAGATAATAAATATGGTCATCCAAAGCCTGCTATTATTAATCGATTGAAAAAATCTAAGGCAACTGTGTACAGGACTGATACTCAAGGTACGATCACCGCTGTAAGCGATGGTTCAAAAATAACATTTGAAACAACGAGGTGATAAGGTTGATAAGAGGAATCATTGACCGATTTGAGAGCGATTTAGCAATTATTGAAGTCGAGGATGGTCATACTCTGGATTATCCAAAGCATCTTCTGCCGAGTAATGCTGCGGTTGGGGATGTGATTAAAATAGATGGTAATCATTTTACTATCGATAAAGAGGAAACTGTAAAACGGAGAAAAGAAATCGAGGGGCTTATGAATGAGCTTTTCGAGGATTAAAACAAACAGACCCTACCAACACTTAGCTGGTAGGGTCTTCACTTATTTCTCGGCTTCAATGGCTTGAAGTTGTTTTTCTAACTCCACGATTCGTGCTGTATTACCTCCGATAAGCTTAAGAAAGTTCTTACGCAATCGATTCATAGATACAGCCGCTTGTTCTCTTGTGATTGGCGCCCCCGGCATCGTGCCGTCAAAATAACCGTTCTTGGTCATCTCTTCCCAAGTTCCCGCCGCCCATGGACTAACCACATTGATATCACGTTCTTTTTTATCCATCACCTTCCCTGCATTCCCTTTTACTGTATCGTATTGATACAAATTGAATTCATCCATAAGAGAAATAAGTTTATCAGCGTACTTCGGATCCGTCGCGTATCCCGCCTTCTGGATCTCACTTGCCGCTGTTTTACCATCTACTCCGATAACCTTCTTATACAGGTTCTTATTCCAACTGACCCCGTTCAGAATCAACTTGGTGTGGTCCGCGATGGACTCCCCCCAATTGTTATAGGCACGGAATGCAGCATCTACTTTTATCGGTTTGCCTTTGACGTATTCGGTTGTTTGCATTGTGCAGCTGCCGGCAGGACCCTTCCCCTTGATGCCAAAGAGGTTATTGCCCTTCTGCGTTAATCCGGATGTTCCCCAGGCGCTTTCGAGCGCGGCCTGGGCTATGATCAACGATGCCGGAATAAAGGTATTCTTCATGTCAGCCACTGCAAAGAGGGCGATTTTCTGAACAAATGCCAGCTTATTACTCATTGCTGCCACCTACAGCCTTAGCTGTCTGCTTCAGGGCTTGGTGCCCAAATACTGAGAAGGCGCCGGTTAGAATACCTTGGATCAATGACTCAACACTCCATCCCAGGATTCCGATCGTAAGAAACACCCCTACTACGATAACAGCATATACAATGATCCAATCAGGTACATTTGGTGTAACCTTTAACACCGCACCAATTACCCAGCAGGCAGCAAGAACTATCAACAGCCGCGGATCGATCAATTCAAAAATCATGTTCCAATCCATATTCATTCATCTCCTATTCTTTTAGTTCGTCTATACGTTTGTGTGCTTGTTTCGTCGACTCTTCGACTCGTATCAAGCGTTCAGTCAACCCATCCATACGCTGCCCTTGGATACGGACGTCTACCTTAATGTCATCGATACCACGCTTGATGTAAGACACATCAGTGTGAAGCGATGCTTCCGCTGTGGCTTCTTGTACCACCTCAGCCTTATAGGCCTTTGTCTTGCCAACCCAGCCAAGCACAATACCGCTGATGGCGGCTGTGACAGAAATGATTGCAGTGAGCACGGTCCAGTCCACCCTTCTTCCCCCTATCTATCTTTGAATAAAGAAAAGCCCCCGGACCACCCGTGGGCATGAAACATCGATATTTATTTTGCCGGTACTAGATCCGGGCGGATAACATATGCATACGCCAGGACCTTTTCACGATCATCTGCTTGCATTGGGTAAGTCGATACGACTTGATCAATAGTACCCTCGGCCTCGTTTACGCGAGTAATGCAGGCGTTAGCCACGACACGCACCTGAAAATCTTTAAGCATCACAAATCACCTCCCCTCATGAAAATAGGATTTCGGTAATCGTCATCTCGACGTCCGAAACCCTACTCTTCAATGTTTCGTTTTCAGTTTTTAAGGAATTTAGTTGTTCGGTAAGTGGTTGCTGCGGCTCTTGTGGCGTCTCTGGATCGGTCGGATCAGGATAGATAAAACGAATCTGACCTGTATCTGGATCAAACAGCCAACTTTTCGCCTTTGCAAAGTCCTCTGCATACTGCCCTGGCTGAAATGTCGTCATTTCAACAGCTTCCGGATCGTATGATTTTAGCTCCACATAAACCTCGAAATCTTCCTCTTTCGTAGATTCAATCCCCGCTGACATTTCATATCGCTGTGCAACTATATTACCTGTAGATTTAACCCAAAAAAATCTGCGGCCCAATGGCTCAATTTTTTTCATATATTGTACCCCTCCTATACTCCAAATACTTTATACCCGCGGGCTTGGGCAGAATATTGCGATAATGCAAAGTTAACAAAGTTACTGCCAAATGTGGCCTCGCTCATGCTTAAGTAAGTGCCCGAGCCTTCTTTCGGCCAAGCATCTGCACTAATGATATGGTGCACTGTTGAGCCATCGAAGTAAGAACCGACGGTTCCAGAAAGTGTAACATACCCATTATCGTAATACCCCGAGATCAATAGCAGTATCGGCTTGAAAGGGAGGTTAGTTATAGACCCGTAAGAGCTGTTTCCCAATCCGGCTTGGGCCATCTTCATATTAGGGTCAAGCGTACCAAGCAATCCCGCAATATTAACCCCCGCTCGCAGGTTATTTGCCGTTAGTCCAGGCACCGCTGCCGTTACCCAAGTAGACCCGTTAAAATAACCGTGGGGCGGTCGGATGAAGAACCGATCCCCGGCCCATACAGTCGATTCAAGTCCGGGCATGTGGTTATTCTCGGCGCTTCGGTTCGGCATCTGACCAGCTTTTTTAACTCCGTCATCATAACCCGATTGTCCAACAAGCAGATACTGAGGGTCTAACACTGCATCCGCTGTATCAACAACGGTAGACTTGCCAGACACGCCGAAAATCGATGTTCCTGCTTTAATATTTTCAGACTTGTAATTCGGGTCCAGCGCCAAGACTGATCCGAATCCCGCTGTATTCTTTCCTTGCTCGTAATAACCAGTTTTAGGCTCCAATACGATGTTCCCGCCACCGTCACCTTTAGCGCTAACTGCTTGGCTGTAATCTTGGCCGAGGACCGCTCGCGAATAATTCGGCATTGTTCCTGTCACCAGACCATCTTCGCCCGGAAATGTTTTACCTTGCAATACATCCGGTGCTGTCGCTGTTCCTACCTCCCCCCCTTCACCCTGTAAGATAAAAGCCGTTCCGTCATAGACCAACGTGTATACGCCGTTTGCTTTAAAGCTGGCAGCACTTCCGCTGGCTTTCAAAACAGACTTTGCACCTAAGCCATTAGGATTGAGTGTAGGCGCTCCAGTGCTTGCAACATTCACCTTTATAACAACCCTTTGGAAAGCTTTCAACGTTGAAAGCGCTGGTGATAACGCGGCTGTGTATACGGTGTTTCCATTGACCACTGTTCCGGTTGCCGGGCCTGATGGTGTTTCGGCTGCTACAATCTTTTGATCCGTATATTTTTTCGACTCTGTCAGGGCCTCGGCCACATCTTCTGGAGTGGCAAAGATCAGCGAACTGTTTATCACAGCCGATACATTCTGCGCCTGACCAAACGTGACGATCATGTCGATTGTCTTTTCGATGATATCCTCTGTTCCAGCTGGTGGAATATATTCCGCGCCACTCCCGGCGTTTCCGTAAGCATAAAGGATTTCACCTTCATCCGGATCTTGGGCAAAAATCCCGATCTCCCGGAAATAAAAACCCGTTGTTACATCTTGGTTCGACAGCACCGCCCCGACTATGGCCTGTGCTGGAAGCTGTGGCTTCAGACGGGTTATCGGAAGGGATTTCTTCTCGCTGATCAACTTGTTCAAGGTGGGGATAGATTGCCCGCCGAGCTGCCCGTCACCGATCCCCATCCGCGTAAATTTAAGCAATGCGCCTGCTTCTGCTTTCGCTTGTAAGTTCCTACCTTTGTTCGTTTGAATAAGTCCGCCAAACGCGCCCATTTCACACCATCCTCACTGTCATTTTCTCGCCCATCCGAAGTATGCCGGCAAAGTATAAGCCCATAGGCTCCGATTGAGCTAAAATAACCCGTTCCAGCTTTGCTGTCAGGCGCTTGACCGACTCCACCGCACGGTAAAATTCTTCGGCGCGCTCCTGCGTCACCGCTGGATTGTTCGTTATAACTTGGAATCGCCCCGGTTGCCCGCCGTACTCGAACCATTCCTCAACCTTACCCTCACCAAAAAGAATTGTGATCAGCTCCTCGATGGCCGCAGGCGTACCTTTCCGCCGGTGGAACTTAAATGCATTCTTCACCAGTTCACGTTTTTGCTCAATCGGTAGGGTAGGATCGTAGAAGTCCACATGAAACTGCCATGCCAATTCGTCAGCCTCGTCATCGTTGAGCTCGTCTAGTCTGGATAAACGGGGTAGCTTCACGATCTGATCTGTCAAATCACGAAGCTTATCATCCAGTGCCTGCGCTGCAGCTTTAATGTTAGGATCTCGTTTGAGATTATCCGGAAGCATATTGAGCATACTGATGCTTTTTAAATCAATCATCGGCCAAACCTCCGTAAGTGACATTTACCTGGGCATCCTGAGCGATCTCCAATTTTGTCACCTCCGTAAAAACAGGTGCTGCAACACTAACGCGCAGCGCCCCGGCACCCATGGCACGCCAAATAAGCTCCGATGGATTGATATCCCTCCCGAGCTTGGACTTTTGCCATAATCGATATGCATCTACTGCGGCATTAACGGCAGCTTGTATAGATGTTGATTCAGCTGCCCGAGCCCGTGACACATAATACGTAAGTGTGATGTCATATTTTATAGGTGTCGGAGATTGGACGGTTACATGATCTGTAAGAGGTCGGACGGTGCGATCATTTAAGGCTGTGTCTACAGCATCCAATATGTCCTGTGTCGGTATCTTACCCCCTGCAAGCAATGGCACCACCACAGCCTCACATTCTGCCGGGGATGTAACCGCCACATCAACAATCGATGAGCTTGCGGTCATTGCCCAAAAACGATACGCCCCCTCCGGCCCCGCGACCGAGAAGCTTTCCGGCGCCGTCCGGATCCTCTCTCGGAATGCATCGTCCGACTCCCTTTCAGCCCCTCCAGCACTCTCAGTAATATTAACAACGCTCTGAACAAATGGAATGGGGTCTATTGGCGTGTTTATCTGTTCAGGGAGGAATCCATTCCCTAATGATCCAGGAAGCGAGCATGAGGCTGTCACTTCGCCTGATACCTCGCCCGCAGGTATCTCTAATACATTCGTTGTCATGAAATAAATCGCACCACCACCGCCTTGAGGTCCTACCCTCGTGCCAGCTGGAATAATAATCGCTGATGTAAGTGGCACGGATAATGTAAATTGTATTGTTGTAATCGCGGAAGCTGCCGGCAGCCTGGACACATCATACATGACTCCGATATGCTCCAATACATCGCCACTAGCATACTTAAGCAAGTCCACCTTTTTATTGTGATTGATCAAGGCTTGTTGCTGAATAATGATCTGGGCAAGCCCCATTAAAAAAAGGCGTCTCGGATCAGCTGGGAACAGCTTTTGACCGATAAGCCCTTCGAAAATGGTTATGATGCTGTTCTGAATGCCTGATGCATCCACATCCACAAAATCAATGTCCTTCAAGGATTCAAAGATGCTACTCAAGTCATCGCCTCCTCTGCGATGCTGTATATAACGTTTGGTTTAACCTCCCCGTTCTCGTTGATGTCATACGTTACCGAATCAACAACGACACGGGGCTCATATTCTTGGATCGCTGAGATGATCTTATTGGTCAACTGCGATTGAACCATATTGGCTGGGGCGTCAACGTCGATCTGATCAATGCCGAAATCACGAAATAATGGCACTGATCCTACAACCGTCTCAATGATGCAGGTAATATTTTGATTAAGCTCATCAGCCAGAGTTTTTGGGGCAAAGTCGACAATCATTTTACATACTCCTTCAGCTCAATAGTAACTTCGGAAACAAGCAACCTTCCTTTGTTATCAACCGTGATAAAATCCTCATCCAGCTGCCGAATGGTCCATTTATAGACTCCGAAGGCCTTGTCTCCGATGGTCAGAGTGTATGGCTTACCAGAGCGCTCCATCTTTACCAGGCGGTCCATCTCCACCCGTGGGTTAAGTCCATAGGCGACGTCAAAACGCATCTTAAAGGATATGCTATCCAGTCCTGGGCCGATCCATTGTGATAACGGCTTTTTTCCCAATACCTCATGGTCTTCCCATCTACCTGCAGAGGATCGACGGAAATCATCAAATGTACGAATTTTTTTATCAGTAACTAAAAAATTCACATTGCCCAATGCACCGATCATAAGCTCCCACTTCCCGGAGTTAAGCCGTTGATCGTGCCGGTTACGGTAAGATTACCACCAATTGTAACTTCAGGAGCTATAATGGATACCTTGGTTCCTTCGATGGTGACTTCCTTGGCCTTCACCATCATTTTCCCATCCTTAAAAACAACCTGATTCTCTTCATCAAACAAAATACCCCACTCATCCGCCGACATTTCCGGCGTCGCATCTTGTATCATTCCGATACAAAACCCTTGCGACTCAGTGTATATGCACAGCACTGTATCCCCTACATCGGGCATATGGTACTCCTGCGCTCGCGACGGCGGAATGACAATGGACAACTCATCTGATAAAGATGTATCCAGCCCATCACATTCAACACGAACCGTCATATCCTCAGAATTCAGACTTGAAACCGTCCCGATCATCACCCATTGCATCGTTACCACCCCAATATCTTTCTGATATCCATCCGAGTTTCATACCCGCCTCCGCCAATTTGATGCACGACGCTGTCAACGATGTACTTGCCGTCAAACCTTCCAAAACCGACGATGGTGATCACAACGCCCGCAGCGATCTGGATATCACCAACAACCGTCAAAGAAGCTTTATTCGCAAGCTTATTCCGTTCACGCAAGCGATTTTTGGCAACTCGAAGAGCATCGGCCTTCGAATCGACGTTTTCTTTTACACGCAAAATAGGCCCGGATGACGGAGCGCCGGGTGGAATATACGTTACCTTATGTGTTTGTTTAATTGCTTTGGCCTTACCCTTTTTTTTCTTTTTAGCAGGTTTAGGCTTTGTTCCACTTCCTCCACCGCCATCACCGGGCTCGAATATACTCCCGTCGTCTTTCTTTGCTGCCTTCATCAGTTTGGGTTCCGGATCAAATATTCCGCCGCCGTCGTCTTTGCCTCCATTATCCTTTTTAGGAGTTTTTGGCTTGATGGTTACATCATACGTCAATTCACATGCTCGATAGGCGCAGTTGTCAGCGGACCACTCGAAAAAGTAGCTCAGGATATTATCCTTACCACGCTCGAACGTGGCTACAGATTTCCCTTTCTCAAACTTCACCTCGTCAAAAAGTACGAGTTTATTATCCGTTACTTTTACCGCGATCCCCTCTTTGGAAGTCAACTCAAGCAAGAATGCAAAATCTGTTTTTTCCTCCTGCTCAATACGATCGTAGGTAGGATCGTTTTTGACTTCGATAACGAGCTTCAATTTGGCACGACTCGCAACGTCTCGGGCAATCGTAGACAATTTCACCTTTTCCCATACCTTCGTACGTTTTTCCTGTCTCACCGCCGACGAGATGGGAAAAGATGCTGCTTTAATAGTCACTTCATCCGGAGCACCCGAAAATGTCAGCCCGTCGACGTGAAAGGTGCCGCAATTATACTTCTTCCGATGGACCTCTTGGTACCAGTTGACGACCTCAATCGTCACTTGTATCTTATCGCCTTCCTCGGGAGCCCAGGTCTTTTGCCACTTGCGATCACGGTCTGCAACCCTTATTTGCAGATCATCCAATTCGCCGCTGGTTGCGTCAGTATAACTAAAATCCAAATTGTAATCGGATAAGGTTTCCGTGATGTTCTTTCCGTTGTAGTTAATCAGGACTTTCGCCTGTCTCATGTGCCGTCAACTCTCTTCCAGGGAGGGAGGTCGTCCGGAGTTTCCACTGGAGGATCCGGAATCTGGAGAAGAGTGCCAGCATCAAAGACAACCACCGCGATATGCTGATGATTGGCCGTCATGAGCAACGGAAATAACTTCTCATTACCGTACACCTTATACGCAATCATATCCCATGTATCACCCTGCTTAGTCCTATATTGGCCCACTCATACTCACCCTCCCTTTCTGCCGATTGTGTGCTTCCAGCATGCGGCCGAACTCTTCCTTGCTTCGGCGTAAAGCCTGTTCTATCAAATTAGCCGTGTCAGGATCAGCATTGCCTTGGATGACGACACTTGGATGGTAATCAATTTCAATCGGTGTATTTGCCGAGGATTTGCCGGAATCATTCCAGACCGACTCAGCACGTTTACGCTCACCCAACGCAGTTTTAGCTGAGTTGATGATCCCACCATTGGCATATGCACGCGCACCCAATGACCGCCCAACATCTTCATACAAACTCAATGCTCTACTTCTGCGATTGCTCGACAAAGGAATGATTGCTTCCGGACCAGCTTCGCCAACAAGGCCCAAGTGAGGGCGTGATATTAAACCTCCGTCTGCATAAGGCTGGATGGTATCCTTTCTCGTTGATGGGGCAAATGACTTTAATTGAGGTCTGCCCGACTCAGTATAGAGCACACTCAGGTTTACCTTTTTCTCTGATGGTATCATCCCCATTTCTCGGTTAAGTTCCCTTATCTTTTGCAGAGCTTCATCAAACTGTTGCTTTTGCGCATCGGTCATGTTTTTGTATTTCTTTGCCTGCTCATCCAGTGTGCCGCCAAGGTCTAACTCTATCATTTCTTTTTGGGCGTCATATAATTTTTGATAACTCGATTCGGCTGCTTCAAGGTCTTCTGAGGTCTTCACGAGAGAATCGAGAGTATTCTTGTACTTGTCAAACAACTCATCAGACGTCCCAAGCAAATCCCCAAGATGAGAGAAGTTTTTTCCGACAGCCGCACCCGCTTTATTTACACGCTCTCTTAAGTCTTCCAACTGCATGGTTCGTTCTTCTGAAAACGGGGTATTCATGATCCTTTGAAACTCGTTTTCAAATTCCTTGAAACTTGCAACAGCGTTCAGGTACTTTCCTTTGTCTGCTTCTTGTGTTCCCTTCTTACCTTGGAGAGTACCTATCTCCTTTTCAAGCTTCCCTTTATTACTTAATCCTTCGGCTATATCTTGTTCCAATTTCAGTTTCTTACTTTCTTCTTTCCCTATATTTATTCGGTCGATAAGTCCAGCTGTTTCTCGTAACTTACCATTCTCAATATCTTGCTGCGAAAGCATGTCAGGATACATATCTATTAATGTTTGCTCAACAATTGAAAGCTTACGCTTGGCTTCGGTGAGCTCCTCTGCTGGCGTTTTTGAGTCGGCAATTTTGGTTTTCAATCGGTCATACTCTTTAATTAAATCCTGAGTTTTCTGTGTTTGTGTTTTGACTGCAGTATAGTCGTCGAGGGATGTTTTCAAGGCGTCACCCATATGGATGAGAGACTGCCGTGCATTTTCCTGATGGCGTTTGTATAAATACCACCCGCCTGCTAAGGCGCCAACGCCCAATGCTGCCCATCCAATCGGATTAGTCAGTGCAGCTGCCGCACCAGCCATTAAGCCAGTACCTTTGGCCGCAGCTCCTGCTGCCGTGGCCGCTGCCGTTGCAGGCTTTACAAATTTACCGACAACTGAAACAAGAGGCGATATAGTCTTTGTTGCTTTCGATGCCGTTTTACCCAAAATAGCAAGGGAAAGCCAGCTTGTAGCTCCACCACCTGAGAAAACATTTCCGGATTCGCTTAGTAGTGCCTTGAATCCAGTCCACATCCCTTTTCCGAGCATGGCCCCGGTCTTTTGACCAAAGCTATAAACCATCTTCTGCCCTGAATCGTGCCACCATGAATTTAGCGGCTTGGATATGACGCTGTCCCATGCGAGATGGAACTTACCAGACAAATCAGCATTCTTCCATCCTTTTGTATTGATAAGAGCATTAAGCTTATTTCCAGTGCTTGTGAGCTCGGTACCGGCTGAGGCAAGCACTCCACCGATCGCATCCGCAGCAGCCTTACCCAACGGTTCAGCCGCAACAAGGAATTTATTTTTGATCGTCTGAATCTTGTCATCCAACGTCTCAGTATCAGCAAAGTCTTTGTCAATCGCACCCTTGGCTGTTTTCAGTGCTGTTGCTAGTTCCCCGAGTTCAAAACGGCCTTCGCGGATTGCTGCCGCCATATCAGGACCAGCCTTGGAACCGAATGCCTCCATGGCTAGTGCTGTGGCTTCACCCGTTGTCTTTGCTTTCTTCACTTTGTCGATGACGATATTCAGGGCTTTATTCGTGTCTTTTACGCCAACCTTCGCCATCTTACCAAGAGCGATCCGGAGCGATCCAAGAACAAGCTCAGCGTTAACGCCTTCCTTCTCCCATTTGCCCATAAGGGCCATTGACGTTTCAAAATCAAATCCCATTTGGCGGAGCGGACCGCCGAAATTAGTCATTTTCTCGGCAAGGGCTTCGACTCCAATCCCCGTGCTTTGTGACGCAATATATAGCTTATCTAGTGTCTCCCCGCCTTTTTCAATAGGGACGGACCAGTCACCGAACATTCGCGTGCTCTGCTTGATGGTTCCCCCGAGGTCGGCATTTGCAATCGCGGTCAAGGACAAGGTTTTACCAGATAAATCTTCGAGAACCTTCCCTGTTGCTCCCGTGCGGGTATTAAAATCAGCCATAGCCGTCGCAACATCTTTAAGATTGTCCGGGACGACAGAACCAAGATTATGATAACTCTGCATCAGCCCGTCCAAATCCTTGCCTACGGCTCCCGTGCCTGTCTTGATAATTCGGAAAGAGGTCTGGTACTGGTCAATAAGCGTCTTACCTACGTCAATGCCCTTTTTGACAACATACAAGCCAGCGATAGCCCCAGCAGCTGCTTTGAGCGATGATGTCATGGCCGATGCTCCGCTTGATGTCTTGCGGAATGTGTTCGTTAAACTTCCGAGCTTCCGCGTGGAATTTCCAACACTTTCATTCAGCCCCTTGGCTGACTTATCAGTATCCTTAAACTTTTGCTGAGCAGACGAAAAAGCCCGGGAAAAGGAGCCTTGCATCTCTCCCCCGAGCTCGAATGATACTTCATATTTCTTTTTAGCCAAAATCATTCACCCCTTGCGTCTACCATCCAGCGGTAAAGTTCCTGCATGGGTATTTCCATCCAATGTGTCACCGCCGTATGGGTTGCCACAGATAACTCAATTGCCGCCTTTCGGAGCGCCTTTGAGCGATCTGAGCGCGACAACCCTACGGCGCTAAAAAAGCTTGTACCTCGACGGTGATCCGACAGAAATCTTTCGCACTGAGTGCTCCGAGAACATCAAACGGAACCTTTGCTGCACGAGCCGCCAATATCGAGAGGAAGAGCTTGTTTACTTCAATCAACTCGACAATCTCACCCGGTCTGCATCTATCTCTAAATTCCTGCTCGCAAAGCATAATATCTGTGCCCGACAACCCTTCCAGGTTAAGGCTCAGCGATTCAATTTTTTTGCCGTCGAATTCAATCGGCTTTGACAATTTGTATTCTTCCATTGTTACTCCCGCCTCCTACAGTCCAAGAATAGAGCGAAGCTCTGCGCGATAATCAAATCCATCAACCACGTAAATGTTATTCAGCTTATCGATCTCGATCAGCTTCTTCCCATCTTCAACAATTTTCAGATAAATACATTCCATTTCCGTGCTTCCGTCCATGGTCGTTGCCGCTTCCGCCTTGCCGAGATCCAGCTTTTTAGGCATTGCCTTAACGGTGATTTTCTTGCCGACGGTTTTGTATTCTGATGTCGTCTTGTCAAAGACTTGAATAGCCCCACGGAAGTCAATCAAATGCGCTTTTGGCTTCATGAGCTCAATTGCTTCTTTAGTCGGCGATGTACGCCAGTTAAGCGTGATCGGCATCGGTCCGAAGTGTCCCGGTGTGATGGAGTCGATCTCGCCGGCGATCCCGGCCCCCTTCAAGGTATCCGACATCATTTCAAGTGACGGCAGCTGCACGCCCGATACGCCTAGATACGTATTGGCATTTAAAAACACCGTGTAATCAATCAGCTTTTCATCAATCTGATTACGTCCCATATATAAATTCCCCTTTCGTTACCCTGCCGTGATCGTGGACAGGTATGATGTGTCAACTTCAACCGTAAACTCCATTGTTTCAGCAACAGGAGCGAGACCAACAGCAACAGCAAATTTAATCTTTCCGTCAATGAGTTGAGCATCCGGATTATCGGCCGGGTTAAAAGTACAACGGCCGCCGAGAAGCGCACCCATAGACACAAGCCCATTCAACTTGAGGTTATGCTTATCCGTAACCGACTCCACAAATCGTTTGGTGATGTTGCTATCTACGTCTTCCCATGTATCAATGACTATACGGTTGTTAATCCAGAACATCATGCGCTTGGCCGAAATAAATACATCCTTCATTTCGGTTGCTCCATCCGGATAGGCAGCAGTTCGGTTCCCCCAAGCCCGAGGCCCACCGATAAATGCCAGCATGGTCGAAATGCCGGCACCATTAAGTTCGTTAGCTTCATCCATACCGATAAACACTGGAGTGCCATCTGCCAGCACGCAGCCGTCAGCAATCAACGACCGGTTCGACGGAGAAATAGACGGGATACCATTATTAGCTGCATCCATCTGCACAATCAATCCTGCCTTGTGAGTGCTCATGTGGTACTGTTTATTCTTATAGGTAACCTTCGGCCAGCAGATGTCTTGTCCCGGAGCCCCTGCCTTCTTGGCATCGATCGCTGCCTTCTTTGTCTTGAATGTGCTAGTATCAAGGTCAGTCAGGGCAAATGCTTTAAACATCGAATTAATCCTTTGTGCCTTTGATGTCATCGCTGCAGCTACCGCAGTATCAGTGCTGTACTTCGGCGCCAATACCAGCCCAGGGACCAGACCGAACATAGGGATAATGGAATCCAGCAGTTCAAATCCCGTTCTTTTACCCATCGCCGCGTCGACCTTACCGATTAAATCAGCATTTTTGATTTTGGAAGGATCAACTGCGTCATAGGTTAGCGTCAGGCCAGCAGCAGGTAAGGTCACCGAGCTGCCAGACGGAATGGAAATGACCAGGTAACCGTCATCGTCCAACTCAGCGGTGTAATCCGTTCCTTTTACCAGGTCAGCGGTCCCTTTCTTAATCTTCACGCTATCCAGAACCGGATACTGGATGTCGGTCACCGTTGTATCTTGGGACAGATCAACAGTTGTTGTATTGTTCTTCTTAGCTGTCGCCGGGTCCAGAACATTGACAATGATGGCCTGAGATTGACCATATAGATTAAAATAAGCATCGATAAATTCAAACACCGTAAAGCTGCTGAAGTCCTCAGAATACCCGAACTCCTGAGCGGCTTGGGTGAATGACTTCGCCATCACCGGGGTATTAATTGCTCCTTTGGGAGCCGTGACGAACACCACCGGTATAGTCGACTCCTGATTTCTCGATACAGGCGCCTGCCCCTTTTCGTTAACATATACTCCGTGCTTAAACATGTACTTATCATCTCGCTTTCAGCGTGTATTTACTTTGTTCAAATACCGTTTGCATGTCCCATTCCGTGGTCACAACTGCATTCCAGATAGGCCCAAACCCTGCTGTCTGCTCATCAATAATAAGACCCCACTTGTATGTGGGGTCCATTCGATATTTATTCTCTATTGGGCCGTTAATCTGAAGCAATTGGCGCACCCGTTCAGAGAGATTCAGTAGCTCAATCAAGCCATCCTCTCCCTCACCATATGCACCAAGAATGATTTGCACCTTCATTTTGGATTCAGCATCGCTGCCTGTCTCATCCGTATACTCTGTCGGTCGAATAATGATATAAGGGTACGATGGGCTAGAATCGCCTGCCTCCTTGGCTTTCGGCCAACCTATGGCGACATCGGGTGCCTTTTCCTGCCCATCTCTGGCGGATAGGATCAGATCAGCACAACCGGCGATAAAAAATTTCTTTAAAGCAATAAGCAGGCCTATAAGCGTCATTTTCTCAATCGCTCCCATTCCCGGTTTGCCTCGTGTTCAATACGCTGCATAAATGTTTCAGACGCCACTTGTTCCACTTCCTTCCGTGCTTCCTCGTTGTTAAACATGGACGGGACGCTGGGGCCGTAAAGCTCTGTAATCGGCAACTGTGACCAGATAGCACGGTCATTCTTGGATATCTTCTGGTGTCGAGCGTTTGGCACCCTCATAAAGACTCCTGTGTGCCCGCCAGTCTGCGCCACAAATGCCCCGATTACGGATTTCAGACCGCCCTTTTTGACCATGGCTTTCTGCACCTTAGGCCGGCGTTTAAGGACACGACTTGGGCTGACTTTGAATTTAACCAGCTTCCGGGCTTCTCCGTTGACGACGATCGTGACGATACCGTTTCCTGTGCGGATGACCTTCACTGCCTTGCTGATCTCTCCGGCCGGCACGGTGTAGATTTCACGCACCTTTCGCGACACCTCGGTCTTTGTCTTCTGCCCGGTCCGCTGCATAGCATTGTTGATGGCGCGCACCTTCACTTTGTCGCCAAAATCAGCGAGCACTTCCTCAGCTTTCTTTATGGCTTCGGCGTTCAGATGGATTTGGAGACTCATAGCGATTCAGCCCTCTCCAAAGCAATTTCCATCATGCCCATTTCTTCGGCCACGTTCGTGACACGGTAGCGTTTCCCGTCAAGGTTAAACTCGTTTCCTTCCTTCGGCATACGACCGATTTTCTCAAGCTCTGTCCGACTGATATGAAGCAACAAATAAGAACTGTATGCATCCAAAGCCATTGCCTGAGATGCTTGTCTTAGCGAATCATTGTTTATGATACAAAGAAGATCCACCCCGTATATAGAGTGGATCTCTGCGAATTCATCCGGATTCATAAACGTCTGCTGCACGTCTCTAGCCATTTGCTCTTTGAGGTTCATAGCGGTCCAGCTCCTTATTCGACTGCTTCTTCTTTCGCTTTCTTTGCAGCAGCTTCTTTGATTGCCTTCGCTTCGGCTTCAGGGTCCTTGATCGCCTTAATTTTAAGCAGACGATCAATCTCCTCTTTTTTCATGTCCTTAGGGATTTCCTCCCCGATAGCGATTTTCTTTCCGTTATGACGGATGTTCCATTCTGCGATATATGCCATGATTATTTATCCTCCTTTGGATTAAAGAACTTTAGAGACGTACCAGCCATCAACGTTACCAGGAACGCAGATTGGACGAGACAACAATTGCAGTTTACGGCTCGGCGGCTCAATTTCACTCAATACTTGCGGGTAGATTTTAGCTTCAGCAAACATAAAATTACCGTTTTCGTCAGCGACTAAGTTCGCTCCGTACAAGAATTCGAATGGTTGTCCTTCAGGCAACAGAGCGAGAGTTCCTGCTGGGATGTAACTCACTTCTTTTCCAGCCTCATCGGTGTAGGAGTTGGTGTACGACCAAATCTCTAAGTTTGCTTGTCGCAGGTAACCATGATAGATTACGCCTTCAGGCAAGATGCGCTGATTCAGATCGCCCACGTCCAGATTCTCTTTACCGTTTTTGATCAGGTTCAGCACAGTTGGGTGATTGACGATTCGTCTCCCGACCTGAGCTGTTGTCAGCACGCGGCGTACAGTGCGACCACTTTTGTCCATGACTTCCTGAACCTTTTCGGTGAGGTAACCAACAACATCAAAGGAATCATCTGAGAAGTCAGTACCCGACAAAACTTCAATGTTAGTGAAACCCCAGTCAAGAATTTGACTTACACCCTCACCGATCTGCTCGGTTTTACCCGTAAACATGATTTCGGAGAGTTGTTGAACTTTACGACGATCGATAGTGTCCGTCAGCTCAGCCAGGTCCTTGACGATCAGTTCCTGATAACGTTGTTCCGGAGTTTTAGGGTTCAGCAGCGTCTCGCCAGCCTGCTTTACTTTCAGATCGTGGCGAGTGATAACGCGCATTGGTTTCAGCAGAGCAGGTCGATACGTTTTGGAAGTGAATCCGGTGCGCAAAACAACCTTACCTGGAAGCAATTCGTTCACGTAAGGCGCCAGCGGGCGGTGGCCCTTTTTGGTTTGGATTTCGATTTCGTCAGTGGTGAAAGTATCGCCTTCACTTGCGAATGTATTCGTCAAGTAATACGAATCCTTTGGAAATGCTTCAACAACCTGTACCAGTGTTGGAATTTCTAAAATATCGTGATAAGATGCCATATTTGTTTATCCTCCTTATTTAACTACTCGTTTAGTGATCAGGCCGATGTTACGCATTGCAACCTCATGCTGGGCCACTTTATCCGTGCCGCCAAACTTGAGGGCATCACGGTTAAATTCACCGTCAAGGTATGCCGCAGCGCGGGCGTCGCCCGTGGAAGCATCAACAACCGTGTCCGCCAGAATGCAGTACGGATCTTGGGAACCGTCTGTTTTCGTGGAATCAACCGGAACGACGATCGGCGTTCCCGCGTACAGGTCACTTTCAGGCAGCTGACTCACGCGACCCAATACAGTACCGCGCGTTACTACCCCGGCCCCGGACTTGATGATAATCGCCGTCATCCTCTCAGGCTGCACTCCACCAGCAAACAACTCGTCAAACGATGGGCTTGTATACTCTGCCATTATTTACGGCCTCCATTCATTTTCATGTTTTGGGCCATAGCAACCATATTGGCTACTGCACCGGCCTTTTTCTCTTCTTTAAGTGACTCAGGTGTCTTGGCTTCGATTGCCTCTACTTTGTCAACATTGCTTTCCTCCGCATCCAATTTGCGGTTTTTAGCTTCTTGAGTTATGCGAGCTTGTGAAGCTTCAACAATTTTGATTGCTAGGTCGCCAGGCGTGTCACCATTGGCAATTGCAGCTTTGACAAGTTCAGTAGATCCAGGTGATTTTTCTGCAAGACTTGTAAGTGCAGCGACGCGTTCGCGTTCGGCGGCTTGTGTCTCGTTAGTGATCTGCGCGTACAGATCGGGGTGATTTTCTTTCAATTCGTTCATATCCATGATCTTTGGTTCCTCCTTATTTTCTATTCCCACCTTAGAAGCAGGGCCAGTCTTGATTGATGCAGCAGGGGCAGCACCTGGCAACATGTTTTCACGGATCAGTTTCGACTTGATCTTGTTCATAACCTCGCTTGAGAATAACGGGGTAGATAGCGAAGCGGCCACCTTCTCTGTTTGAGCAAACATGATTTCATCAGCGAATCCATGAGCGATGGCTTCCTGGGCGTTGAAGAATGTTTCTCCGTCCATTAAGGCGAGCAGTTCGGTACGTTCCTTACCCGTCTTGTGTTCATAAGCGTTGAGCATGCCTTCATCTACGCTGTTGAGCATTTGTGAAGCCTGATCAAGCGCGTTTTTATTCCCAGCAGCCACTGTCGCAGAGCGATGGACCATTATCTGGGCTGTCGGTGACATCATGACCGTTTTAGCTCCGCACATCGCAACGGATGCAGCACTTGCAGCAACGCCCACAACCTTGGCTGTTATGTTGCCGGGATATTCACGCAAAGCCGTGTAAATCTCCGATCCTGCCCATACATCGCCGCCGCCAGAATTAATATACATTTCCACATCCTCGCCATTGGCTTCGTTCAGCTGCTCGTTTATCAAGCGAGGACTCACATGATCCATTTCGAACCACTCATACAACCAAGCATCGTCGTTTGACACGACTATTCCGTAGAAATTAATCCGTTTAGGCATTAGTTTTGTTCACCCCCTTCCTCGTCGTCATTGTCTTCATCGCCTTCATTTGAGGATTCAGACGGTGTGGCAGGCGTTGAAGCAGCTTGCACAAGTCCCAGTTTTTTCAGGCGGGTTTGCTCATAAGCACGCTGCTGAACATTGTCCTCCCATGATCCACCGTTGATCTCAGCTGTTTCACGCGTTCCGGTGGAAAGATTATTGTCCATCCGCATGACGGCTGCTTGTACCTCTTTGGTTGGGTCAAGCAATCCCTGAGAAGGTCCGTGCCATTCGGCCTTTGTGTAGGCAGCAAAAATAGCCGGATCATCAAAGATGCCGGGTGCGTCAATTCTTCCTTTGGATACTGCCTCCACAAACCATTCTTCATAGATGGGCTGACAGAACGTTTTTGATAGCCATGCGCGGCGCATGCGATACATTTTCCAAGCTTCTAGCAGGGCGCCACGGGATGCCGAATAGGAACTCGTGAACTGCTTGGTCAAGATTTCGTATGGAAGCTCTAGAGCTGCTGCCATCTGTTTAAGCATGGCACGGACGAAAGCTTCATAGTTTGGGTTCGGCCTCGTCGGATCGGCGAATTTAACATCTTCCCCCGGATCCGTCCGCATGATGGCGCCTTGGCCGAGTTTTATCTCATCCCCGGTAGCACCAGGCGCATCTTCAACTCCGTCAAGGTCTTCATCGTCCATCCCTACGCCGTCAAACGGGGTACCTCCCTCGTCATCTGCCGGGGTTGTAATAAAGACCGTGTACATAGACGTAATTACAGCAGCGGCAAGCTCGGCATTCGTGTACTGGCTGAGCTGCTTCAGCGATTCAATGATTGGAGCGATGATGGGAATTCCTCGGCGTTGTCCGGGCCTTTCTGCCTCAAACAAGTGAAGCACGTTCACCCTACCAGTACGTTTGCCGTATTTTTCAACGCGAACCCATTCGTTCGCCCCGCTCAGACTGTACCCGCCTGCTCCTGGGTGCCGGTTGCTGAAGTGATAAGCCACAACCATTCCATCTGCGTCAACCTCAACACCCGATTGGATGCGTTCCCTATCGATGTTAACCTTATTCGGAGGGGTTGCGCACCTGTCCGCCTCGATCAGATTCACCTTAAGGTCATACACTGACCATGGGCGTTCTTTTTTCGGCATCAGAGCGAATACATCGCCACTCATGAGCGTTGAAATGAAAGCCAGTCCTTGCAGCTCATAGAAATCGTTAAGGCCGGCAGCGTCACACTTGGTTGTATCTGCCCATAAAGCCCATTCTCTCTGAATAGAGCTGCGAAGCTTTTCCGCTTGTTCCTTTGTTAGCCCCAAGTAGCTGGCATCAAATGCTGGGTTCAGTCGTAACCCGGTACCCACAATGTTGGTCCGTAGACCCTTGTGAGCTGCAGCGACGATATCCGAACCCATGTGCAGGTCCCGCGCCCTCTCTCGAAGCTTTGGAACGTTCTGGTGAATGTCTGTATCAGCATCCCCGACGGGTGTCTGCCAGAACAGCATAGACGACTTGGTTGTGCTGGCTCCATGCTTGCCATACCCTCGCCCGTTGCTCCCAACGCTCCCGATAAAGCTGTTCGTTACCTTGCGCACCGCTTGTTGCCTCACAACTTCCGTCCTGGCCTGCTCGCGCTTGGCAGCAATCCCAGGAGCGAATACGTTGAGTGCCTTATCAATGATGTTCATCGGTCAACAGGGTAAAATCCCGACGTTCTGGAGCGACGTTTTCCGCCGTTCTCATAAGCATCGACGATACGACCGTATTTTCTTTTCATCATCAGGACCGTATCCATGTCGGCACGAGTCAAAGACCTACCCGCAATGCTATAAGCCTTACTTGTTGCTATGGCATCCTCGGCATCGTTCCACAATTTGTATTTGGCTTTGGCTTCTTCATAGGATATTCTCGGCATTTTCCCTTACTCACCTCCTTCCAGTGGTCTAAATGCTGCTTGCAACGTTCTTTTTCTTCGGCCTTTTGGGGCGATTAGCCCCGGTACCCACACTTCCCGGTTCAGGTAAAGGCAGGTCGAAGTTGGGGTTTATCATCTCAATAGCGGCCCGGTTGTAGACTGCCAAGTCAAGAGCCTCGTTTCGGGCTCTTGTCTGTACCCAAGCCGTGTATGGCTTACCCTCTTTATACCGAGTAACAAGCTGCTCCGCTGTGAGTTGCTGGAAATATTCTTCGTCGTACACGAATGGGTCTGGATTATCCGGGTGCGGCAGTGGGAAGCGACATGAACCCGGCTTGCCCGGCTCCAGGCTAAGCGAAGCAAACACAATGGACTTCCCCTCAGAAACACCGACACGAACGACAGTCGCTTTTGGGACGTTGTTCGTGCTTATTCCGTTAAGGAGAGGAGTCTCCTGACCATCTCCCTTCTCTTCCCCCTTGAGGGCGTAGATGTTCCGAGCCTGTCGGGGCTTGCAAAACTTGTACACTTTCAGCGTGAAGTGTCCGCCGGAGTCAATCAGGGTCCTGACCGGGCGAAACGCGCGGCCATATTCGTCCCTCCAAGTCCTCGACAGGAATTCGTCTAGCTCCTGCCATGGCTGCGGCTGGTTGAGGTCGCCAACGATTACGTGACGCTGTATTCTCCAACTCGAATACCCTTTTCCCCATCCAACTACATCAATTTCGAAGCGAGTGTCCTGCGTATCAACTGCAGCAGTGATATATCTGACACCATCAGGTACTCTGGCTTGATACATTTCGCGGCGATTCAGAAGTATTTCATGCTCAAGCTTCTGCCCCTCTTCCTCCCACGTCTCAGCCAGTACGGTATTTACGAATACCTTCAAAGCCTGCTTGCCCTTTTTATTGGCCGTAACCCACTCCTTAACGGCCATTTTCCATGTGTAGTTGATGGTCGCGGCGAGAGCGGACAGGTGGAAACCACGCGTTGTGGCGTGCTTTTTGCCCGCGATCCACTTCGTTCTGTTCGCGTAATCCCGCTTCCACTCGTGCTCCTCATGCATCGCACCACATTTTTTGCAAACGTGATAGACCTCTGTACACTGGCTTGTCTCTTCGTCGTACTCGTATTTGATTTGAGCCCATTGCAGTGTTTGAAGCTCGTCACAACTCGGGCACATGAAGTGCAGCCGTTCCTGTGTACTATCCTCGTAGAGCTTTTCGATTTCGGAGTGCCCTTTAATCGTCGGCGTAGATACGAAAATCATTTTCCGATTATGAAACGTCGTTGTACGCTTAATCGCCAAGTCCAAAGGTGAACCCTCTGTTCCAGCCGACTTGGCGAAGCGGTCGATTTCGTCCGCCAATAGGATTCGGATCGGCTTGGAGGCCAAGGAAGCAGGCGCATTCGAGCCGGCAATGTTAATCCTGCCGCCTTTAAAACTTTTGTAATAGATGGTGTTCCGGCTGTCTCGGCTCTTCCCCTTTCCAAACAGCTTGGAAAGCTGCGGAGAATCCCGGTACATCGGCATCAATCGGTCATTAGAAAAATCCTTTCCGACTCCTAAATCCGGCTGAACCATCATAATTGGTGACGGGTCATGCCCGGTATAATAGCCGATGACATTCAATTGAACAGCTGTTTTACCAAGTTGGGACCCCATCATCATGACTACAGCTTCAACTTGAGGGTCTGTGACGGCATCCATAATCTTTTTTTGGAAGGGAGAACGGCTCGTTCTCCACGGCCCTGGTTCTGCGGAGTCCTCTGGAGATAAAACACGGTGTTCATCAGCCCATTGCGTTACCGTGATCGGATCGGGCGGAGCCACAAGTCGCAACGTATCCTTTAGAAGCAGCAGCGTTCTTTTCTTTGAGTTATTCACATGGCCTCACCACTAAAAGGTTTTTCCCCCTCTTCGAGCGGGTCGTATTTGGATAACTCAATGAGTGCATCAGTCAGCCTCGATTCCAGCAGCGTTCGAATCTCCTTCGCATCGGTCAAGTACGTCAGTTCTCCGGCGAGTTTCGGAGGGAGAACCATCAACATCCCCCGGAAATTTACCAGCAGTTCCCCCCACGCCTCCTGCACGTCTTTGGTGGTGTGGAGATTTCTTCGCTTTTCCTCAAGTTCTAGCTGAGCGATTTCCTTTTTAATCTGTTCGTGCTGCGCCTTCTCGTCGTTATAACTGACCTTTCCTTCCTCGGCTACGCCTGTAATGTGCTTGATGTAAGCCTGAACAGATTCGGCGAGATTGTATTTCCCACGCGAAACCTGAGTGAGCACACCGTCACGCGTCAATTGGCTGATCCATTGTTTGGTTTTGCCAACAATTGCAGCGAGTTCGCTTGTTCCTACGATGCCTTCCGGCTTCTTATCTCCTTTCCTCAATTTCAATCCCCCACTTTCCTTTTCGAATCTATATTTTCATGACGTTCTGAGAGCGATTTTAAGGCCGTTTTTAGAGCCGCATTATTAGAAGCGATTATTTACACTCGGGAAGCAAAAAGAGCCCTCTTTGGGGCCCCTATTAGACGGTAGACACATATAAAGGGAAAGTGATTCCAAAAATTAAAATCTAGCGAGATTTCGGGGTCGTCCGCACCCGCACTCATCCCGAGACCCCAGAAGGACCCATGACCGAAAATTTCGCCCCTTTCAGCTCTTCCACACCATTTTGTGAATATCCGGAGGATGCTAAGATAGAAGGCCTGTATGACCACTTAAAATCGTTTTGATGACGTATGGACGAAATTATGTTTATCAAAGGTGTTCCTTCACAACTCCCCACATGTTATTGAACAGCTCTTCATCATCGTCAGGAACACTTTCCTTGCCTTTGAAGGATGAACTTTCCTCCATCGGCACAAAGATCGATATTCCTACCCCCAACGATCCAAGTAACTCAATCATCTGTGTTGTTGTAAGTAACGGATCTCCTTCGTACGACTCGGTAACCCACCATTGCTTCAAATGATCTAATTGCTCGTCATTCAGCTCCTGCAGATGTTCAGCATTTAACCTCAGTTCCATGGACACTGCCTCCTCTCTATAGCATCATACATCAAACCTCCTCGGAGCAGCATGCAGGAATGCAATGATATTCCCATTGTTGCTCTTCGGCAGCTTCTCGAAATGATCTTTGACCTCGGCTTCCCATTCGTCATAAGTAATGCCATAGGACTGTATCTCCTCGATCTGGTCATGAATCATTTGATACTGTTCTTCAGTTACCCTCATATGTTGTTTGTTCTTCTTTATCCTGAAATGTTTCAGATAGGCTTCAACGAATGAATTATCATTGCTTGTAAAAGCGATGTATTTATTTAATCTTTTATCATTCGTTTTTAAATCATTAGTTAATAGCGTTGGATTTTCCACATCTGGAAAACCCGATTCTGGACGTAATGACAGGCTTTCGTAAATATCGAGCTCCCACGATTGGATTTTCCCTCGCTGATCTTTGACCGCATATCGACGAACATACCCGAGCTTTTCGAGTTCCTTCAGACCGGCCCGGATGGAGTCCTTACCCTCGGTCGTGTGCTTGGTCATCTCGTCCAGGTAGAACTTGAATCCGTCCGGTTTGGATAGCATGTAGGATAGTAGGCCGCGGGCCTTGAAGCTTAATCGCGCATCCTGCAGCATGCTGTTGTCGATCCGGGTGAATGGCGGGGCCCTCTTGCCTGATTTGTTGATTCTGTGAGTTGGCACACCACTCTCCTCCAAAATAATAAGAGTTGTGATATAATAATCCAAACTCCACCAGTAGTTCCTTGTCTCAGGGCTTGCCCGGGATGGGGAGATGGTTGCTAGCCTGAAGCAAACCACTCTGGAGGAGTGAGGCAATGAGAGATCGACTTCGCTTCGATTTCACCATCACTGTCGGTGATGTACTGGCCTTCATCAGCCTAGTCATCGACATGTTGGCGCTCCTACGTTCGTAGGGGCTCTTTGCCATTTATACGGATAATAAATAGTTCCAGTGGCTCGTTGATCGGTGTCAGGTGGTTTTGAATGAGCCCGTTAAATAGTAGGGCCGATGTATTTGGTTGATTTCTGATCACTCGAATCACCTCCCCCCCTCAGAATTTTATGTAAAAGAAAAAGCCGCTCATTTTGAGCGACTTTTGACTTTGCGTTTATTATTATTTTTGCGGGTTATTTCAACAGGGCTATAATTGCAACACTTAATCCCAAAATTGTTCCTACTGAACCTGTGACAGTCCAAATGAACTGCCAATCCCTTTTGGGTTTAGAATGAAGGCTGAATTTAACACCTGGGAAAATCTTTCTCATAATAGATGGATTGGCTAATATAATAGAAATTAAAAGTAATACGAATGATAATATAGCAGAAAGTATCTGTACTTGTTGTACAGATTTGGCAAACATGAATATACTACCTACAGTTAGACCTCCAGCAAAAAAAGGAATTAGGTTTGACAACTGTAAAATTGTAGATTTTCTTTTTTTAAAAAAGGTATTAAGAAGCTCGGCCATCCCAGTTACCCATACCTCATCTGTTCCTTCAATCGATACATAAACATGCACCTTACTAATATTAATACTAAGGTACTTTACCAGAGAATAATCAATAGCTCTCTCTCGGATACCCATTGAAATAGAGTCAACTATCAGGGGAACCTTTTCATTTAAAAATCCATACATTGATATTGGAGTAAACACCCTATTAGGAGTATTTACAGTGAAAGTTTTTATGGTGTTTCCTGGTACATACTTATCTTCTAAAATACTTTCTAATTCTAAAATATCATCTTTAGATAAGTTAATGGAATCATAGGCTTTCTCTGATTTATACATAGCAACTCCTTATCAAATTCCAATATATTCAACAATGGAATTATACCACCGGAGTTATAGAAATAAATAGCTTTTTCAGATTGTTAATTGCAGTTCATTATTTAATTTGTCGGACATCCTCACACATCCTTATTATTAGTTACATACATTTCCCAATCAAACAACAAACTCAACGAACGCCGGCGACCGCAGCATACCCGACTTGTACCAGTTCCGGATCTTAACCTTCACTTTGATCACTGGCTCAACATAAACGAAGTTCTTATCCTCACCAATCACAAGGGTACGGGACTTTGCAAAAAACTCTTTCCTGGCTGTCTGTGTCGCATACTCAACGATCCCAGCAGGACGAAGCACGCCTGACTCATTTGGGACTGCGGTAAGCCATCCAAACTCGTCCTTTCGATACCCGGTAATTATCACCTCGGCATATGTCCAATTAATAACCTTCTGCCAAGATTTCGATCTTCGGCTCATATAAAGACTGTTTTTTCGTTTGCCGACCATTCCTTCGAGCTTTCTGGCCTCCATCTGTTCAAACAACGCCTCGCCTGCACCCTCCACAAACGGCAAAACGCCGAAATGCGGGTTCGGCATGGTAATACTGTTCAGGATCTCTTTCCGACGCATCAGGGGCAATTTACGAAGGTCCTGCCCCTTGTATCGCAGGATGTCGAACACGACATAGGTAACGGGCGATATACCCATGAGCTGCCGGATACGCTGCTCCTTCTTTGCCTGGAAACGGGTCATGACGTTTTCGAAGTCAACCAGCCCCGTCTCCGGATCGGTACAAGCGACCTCACCATCCAGGAGAATGTCGTCATCAAATGGTGCCAGCAGCTCAGGATATTGTTTTGTGCACTCAGTCTCGTGCCGGGTATATAACCGGATGCGGCCGTCCTCCTGTGAGAACAACAGCCGGTGCCCGTCTATCTTTGGTTCAAATATATAATTGTCATGGCTGAATGGGCCACTTGCTGTTTCTAATAACATCGGACTTATAAACATAAAAACACCTCTCATCTGATTATACCTATTGGTATGTTCCATGAGAGGCGGTAAGTATTGTTAAAAAGCCGCTGATTCGAATCAGCGGCTTTGCGGTATCGTGCGGAAATAGGTGGCTGCCCAACCTACTCTATAATCCCACACTCAACGCCGGGTGTTTTATAATTTGTACCAAAACAGTCGGTCCTGTCGTTTTCACCAACCTTACAAAAGATTTGAACCATATATAAAAAGCTGATAACTTGAAGATTTGGCTTTCGGAGAAGAGGGGCAGGCCCCAAACCACTAGGGTTTGGGCCGTTTGCTGAACCCATTAATCATATCACCGATTAAGAAAGTTCCAACAGCTCCTACTAGCCATTCAAGCGCCGTCCAGATTTGTTCCTTTGTCATAACAATAATTTCATGATGAATACCTAGAACAATGATCCCAACAGCCAAAATCAACCATACTACGACCTTAGTTTTGTTTTCCATTATAAAACACCTCATTTGAATTGTTCGGCGTTACCGAGCTAACGAGGTGTGCTTCCACGCTATCCTTAGATGATGGCTGCTTCTAGGCCAACATTCCGCGTTTCATAGCCACCAATCTATATACCATTATAATCCAAACGAGTCAAAGATTATTTTCATAGTAGAAAAACGAGTTGCGATCTTTGCGCCACTCCCATTAAAAAAGCCAGCACATTGGCCGACCCCGATCACCAGGGCATTCATGCCCCTATGGTGTCCTCTTCTCGATTTCCTATGATACAAATATATCACGGTTAAAACCTAATGCTCATTCATAATCCTTTCTTTTTCCTTCTATTATTCTTTATTATTCCTTTAGACGAGAGCTTTTTGTTTGGGGACACTCTTCATTCCAGGTACGTAGCACAAAGAAAAACCGCCTGTCAACGAACAGCGCGGTATTTATAACTCTATTATTTTTTTAGATCTTCCAGCATTGCTTTATAATAGGCCCGATAATCATCAACACTATCATAATATCTAAAACCTGATTTATTAATCATCCAATCAATTTGTTCGCGATCCAATTCAGTCCCATGCATACAGTACATTAACTCTATTTGCTGCTCATCTCTGATGCGTATAACATGCTCTTCTTGCTCATTAATGAGAAAAAAATCATATGCCTCATTATTATGCACATAAAGAATATTGGTTTGAACCCCTCCACCAAACCAATTTCCACGGCGGTCTCCCCTAAAACCTTCGAATGCCATTTTGTATTTCCCCTTCCCGACTATTCTTTAGTTCCCGATAGTTTTGTATTTAGTTGGTCTATCAGCTCAGCAGCCTGTTCCTGCATGTTTGGAAGCAAGTGGCCGTAGATGTCCATTGTTACAGATATTGAGGAGTGACCCAATCGTTCTGAAATAACCTTCATATGAACTCCTTGTTTGATCAGCATGCTAACATGGGTATGGCGCAAATCATGGAAGGTGATTTTCGGTGCCTTGCATTTTTCGATAAACCTCTCCCAAGCCTTATACACGCTCCTGGTTGTAGCCGGGCCCCCGAAATTGGTGCAGACAACCAGATCATGATTATGATACTCCTCGCCATATTGGAGCCGTTCCTGCAGTATAATGGCCCGATGCTCCTTAAGGGTTTTTATCGTATCTGTAGAAAGGGCGACCGATCGAACACTGCTTTGAGTCTTCGCACCCTCTTTAATGCGTCTATTTTTAGTAACAGTCTGCTGGATATGAAGAGTCTTGTTATCGAAATCGATATCCGTCCATCTTAATCCAAGAATCTCCCCTTGTCGCATACCCGTCATGATCGCAAGATAGGCAGCGATCCAGTAGCGACTCTTACCCTTGGTCTGCTCCAGAAAATCGAATGCAAATTCCGGTTCCCATACTGCCATGACTTTACGTCTTACTTTTGGCTTGGAAACTTTGTTGCTCGGGTTCTTATTGATCAGATCTTTCCTTACAGCAGCATTTAAAGCAGCATTGACTATAGAGAACGCTCGTTTTATGGACCAGTCCCCAAGCTCCTTTTCGTGCATTGAGTTGATGAATTGTTCTATATGCAATGAATTTATTTTTGAGAGCGGGACTTCTCCCAAAACGGGATTTATGTACAGCCGAAGATTCGTCTCGTACAGATCTACAGTTTCAGGTGACAGGTCGTGCCGGCTTTTAAGCCATTCCTTCATGAAGTCCTTGAACATAATTTTTGTAGGTTCGTAATAATCACCCTTGTTGATACTGGTTCTGATTTCTGCCTCTGCTGCTTCTGCTGCTTTCTTTGTCTTGAATCCGCGGCGCTTAATCCTTTCACGCTTACCATTCTTAATCTCTCCAGTGTAGAAAACAAAATACCAGGGATTTTTCTTCGCGTTCTCATCCTTATAAGTGGGCATAATATGCACCTCGATCTCAAATTTAGTGTGTAACACCAAATTAACACCAATTTATCATTATTGCAATAACGAATAGTGTTAAAACCCTTGATATCAAGCCATTTCTCAAAACGGTACATAACCCTTCAATGGTGTCACCCCTCCTTGCCCGGGTATGTGTGGTCTAACAAGGGTAAGGGATACAGTCAACTCATCTTATGTCAGATCAGGGGGGAAGGTGCGAAAGAGGCCAACAATTTGGGCGATTGACCCGTATTGGCGATTTTTGTCCTTGCTTCCTCTCGTAGGTTGGTCTATGATGAGGGTGTAAAAATTATTTTCTTTATTTTTTCATGTTTTTAAAAATTATTTTCAAAATGAAAATCCCATTCGTTATGCCCAGGCAATAAGCTCACCGGGAACCTTGAAGGAGGCTTTTGATGACACCAATCTTGCATATTATTTCTGTCGAAAAGGAAGGTCTGCCCCGTCAGGAACGACGACTCGCAGAGTTTATTTTGACAGCTCCATCCGAGATTGTGCACATGGGCATTAAAGATCTTGCAGAGCAGTGTGAGGTCAGCGCTGCCACTGTAACCCGTTTTTGTAAGAACTTTCAGTGTAAGGGGTATCCTGATTTTAAGCTCAAGCTTGCCGCCGAGATCGCTCATGCCGAGATGGCTTCGCGCACGGGAAATACGCGCTACCAGGATATCGTTGCTGGCAACCCGCTTGCCGGCATCGTCGAGGCGATTGAATCCAATCATCTGACTTCGATCCGGGATACGACAGAGCTGCTCGATTTGGGTCAGCTGGAGCGTGCCGTGGATGCCCTATGCCGCGCGAAGCGCATTGATCTGTACGGAGTGGCTACCTCTTCCATTGTGGCACAGGACTTCTACCAGAAGCTGATCCGGATCGGCAAAAACTGCACGGCTTTTGCAGATTCGCATATGCAGATCACATCAGCCTCCACACTGACTTCAAGCGATGTTGCCGTGGCTGTTTCATACTCCGGCGAAACGCCGGAGACCATCGATGCGTTGAATTGTGCCAAAGACGCCGGCGCCTTCACGGTCAGCATCACGTCGTACCGAAGCAGTGCCATCTCCGCTCTGGCAGACATCACACTGTATTCATCTTCATTAGAGGAAGGAATGCGCCGGGGAGACATGGCTTCGCGTATCGCCCAGCTTCACATTATTGACATCCTGTTCATGGGTATGGCCAGTCGGGACTTCTCTACGTATGTTCCCCGTCTGGAGCAATCATATCTTAATGTTCAAAACTATCGCAAAAGCCGAGGAGGACAATAACCAATGAATATTTACACATTCAGCGATGAAGAACAATTTGTACAAACAGCCGCTAACCAGATCTCCAGCCTGCTCCACACCAATCCGCGCGCCACACTGGGACTGGCTACAGGAAGCACGCCGGTCGGGCTCTATAACAAGCTGATTGAAATGAATCGTCAAGGCCTGGTCAGCTTCGCCCAAACCACAACATATAATTTGGATGAATATGTAGGCCTTCCCGAGAATCATCCGGAGAGCTACCGCACCTTCATGAATGAGAAGTTCTTTAATCATGTGGACATCCAGATCGAACGGACCCATGTACCAAACGGCAACGCCACCAATCCGGAAGAAGAATGCTTGAATTACGATAAAATGCTGGAAGAATTCGGCCCGGTTGATCTCCAGCTTCTAGGCCTTGGACATAACGGACATATCGGTTTCAACGAACCTGGCGAATCCTTAAGCGGCGGTACGCATGTGGTTGAGCTGCAGGAGAAAACACGTCACGCCAACGCAAGGTTCTTCCCTACCCTGGATGATGTGCCAACCCATGCGATTACGATGGGTGTTGCTACGATCATGAAAGCCCGTCAAATCCTTCTTCTCGTCCGCGGTGAGGATAAAGCAGAAATTGTTCAACGCGCATTGAAAGGACCGATTACCACAGAGTGTCCGGCATCGCTGCTTCAATGTCATCCGAACGTGGTTGTCCTTCTGGATCAAGGCGCAGGGAGACTGCTGGTATGAGTGGCGAACGAAAAGAATCTGTCCAACTGCTGTATGGTCAAGTCCTGACGCCAAACGGCATCTGCAAAGACGGCGTGCTGGCCATTCAAGGAGAGAGCATTTCATACGCCGGTGATACTTCCGGGCTCCCTGCTGATCTGAAGCAGGCAGCAGCGGAAGTGATCAATCAACCGGATGGCTACATTATTCCCGGTTTTATTGATATCCACGTACACGGGGGTAACGGTGAAGATTTCATGGATGCCACCAAGGATGTCCTGGATAAAATCACGTCGTTCCACAGCTCTCAGGGCACTACGGCCATGCTTGCTACCACGATGACGGCCCCTAAGGCAGCCATCGACCATGTATTGCAAGAAGTTAACGACTACCAGAGCCAAGATATGCCTTACACAAGACTGGTAGGCGTACATCTGGAAGGCCCTTTTATCAGTCCAAAATGGCCTGGCGCACAAAATCCGGAGCATATCGTCCATGCTAATATCGACTGGCTGGAAGAGTGGGTGTCTAAATACCCTGACCTGGTTCGCCAGGTGACGCTGGCACCGGAGCGTGAGGGAGCACTAGAGGCTGTCTCTTGGCTGAACAACCACGGGATCGTGGCCGCCTTGGGGCATACGGATGCCACCTATGAGGAAGTCGAGGCCGCCGTGGAAGCAGGTCTTAGCCATGGTGTGCATACGTTTAATGCAATGACAGGACTGCATCACCGCAAGCCTGGCGTGGTGGGCGCAATGCTGAGTGATGATCGCTTAAGCTGCGAGATTATCGCTGACGGTATCCATGTCCACCCCGCAGCCATTCGGATTCTGGCCCGTATGAAGCAAGACGGAAATCTGATTCTGATTACCGATGCGATGTCCGCGACTGGTATGGCTGACGGCGAATATACGCTGGGTGACCTGCCAGTTGTTGTGGAGAACGGCATCGCCACGCTCAAGAGCAACAGAGACAGTCTGGCTGGCAGTACGCTGACGATGATCAAAGGCTTTCAGCTGTTGGTCCGAGAGGTTGGATTGAGCATTGAACAGGCTTCCCGCGTCGGAAGTCTTAATCCCGCCACAAAAATCGGTATCGCTGATCTTACAGGCTCTCTTGAAGCCGGCAAGCTTGCCGACGTGCTAATGCTTACAAGTGATCTAGAGCTTCAAGGCGTTTGGATTCAAGGACAACGCAAACATTAATCTGATTGATGATTGCATATAGCAAACAAAGCAAAGGAGCTGCCTTTTTAGGGATAATTTCATTCCTAAAGGGCAGCTCCTTTTGGTATAGAGGTTTTACCGGCTGTTACGATTACCGCCAAACCAACCGTCATCCGTATCATTCTTCATCAGGTTGCCGCGGGTATCGTTCATGCCGTCACGACCGCCAAGGTTCAGTGGAAATACACGGTTAATCCACGTGCCGAAATCGCGGGAAAGCGTTCCAACCGTGTTCGCTGCACGACCGTCCGTTCCAAAACGATTAGCATGCTGATAAAATCCTTCATCTGTGGAAACATATACTTGACTGATATGTGGAGCGGTTTTGCGAATCTTGCTCGTAATTTCATGACGAACATGCTGAGGAACCTCTTCACGAGTGCTCATCATACCCATGTTATTATTGTTGTAAGTGCCATAAGGAACGCCATTAATGCCTGTTCCCATATAAGTGTTATTAGTCGTTCCCCTAGTTCCTGTAAGGCTGTTGGTTCGTATACCGTCAGTACCCATAAGTCCATCAGTACGTGTTCCCGTAAGTCCATCCGTGCGTGTACCCATAAGTCCGTCAGTGCGTGTTCCCATAATTCCATCAGTGCGTGTGCCGTTAGTACCCATAAGTCCATTTGAGCGTGTTCCGTTTAACGTATTATAATTGCTGCCGCCAAATCCGCCACGGGTCGTTGTTCCATTTACGCCAAATCCACGGTTATCGGCTGTTCGGCCAAGACCTGTTGTATTGTCCACTGCGCGTCTTGTATCATTTGCCATGCCTCGCAGAAGACCTACGCTGCCTGTACTTGAAGTGCCGAAGGTACGATTTCTAACATTCGTTGTGTTTGTGCCCGTCATCGTACGGTCAGTGGCACGATTTGCACCCGTGCTCATACCCGTCACATGACCATTAATGTTGTTCGTGTTATTAGTGTTGTTGGTGTTCATGCCCTCCCTGGACAGCGAGACATACGCATTGCGGTTCGTCACGAATACGTGGGCTGTACCTAAACCACTGATATCCGAAACTTTTTTCGACAGCGTCTTGCTGTATTTCAGGTTGGTCAGGTCATGCTGCTGCGTGCTGCGGACATTCTGATTGTTCCGTACGGAATTCACACCGATACGGCCACCGTCCACATTTTTCGTACGTGTTGTGTTGCCGTCATTGGCGTTACCGCATCCTGCTACTGCAGCCATACTGAGCAGCAATGCCGTGGAGACGGTCAGGTTGAGGGCCTTGGATTTAATCATGATTCATCCTCCATCTCTATAATGAGTGTAGTAACATCGTATAGGATGACCTTGCGGCAGAAGTGGTATGCTGAAAGGTTTTAACATGGAAGATAAATGCTAACTAGACCTTTAATGCACCAAAAAACGCCGATTAAAGCATTCAGCATCGGCGTTTCATTCCATTATAAATTCTTGGTCTTATTCAGCTAAACGAAAACAAATTAGGGCAAGCCCTTTAATCCCCTTGCTCTCCTAGCGGTGTTAGAACTTGTTCAAGCCAAGCTATGTTGTCCTGATACCATCGGATCGTCGCACGAATGCCGCTTTCATAATTATATTGGGGAGTCCAACCAAGCTCCTTCCTTATCTTATCAGCATTAATCGCATAACGACGATCATGTCCTAGGCGATCTTCAATGTGCTGAATCAATGATTCAGGTTTGTTCAGTTCAGTCAGGATCGTACGGATGACCTGCAAATTATTCCTTTCATTGTGTCCTCCAATATTATATATTTCTCCATCAACGCCGCGGCGCAAAACCAGATCGATTGCCCGGCAATGATCTTCTACGTACAGCCAATCGCGAACGTTCAAACCGTCGCCATACACCGGAAGGGGCTTGTTATGCAAAGCATTGTAAATGATAAGCGGTATTAGCTTTTCAGGATACTGATATGGGCCGTAATTATTTGAACAGCGCGTGATATTGATCGGTAATCCAAACGTCTCATAATAAGCTCGAACAAGCAAATCGGCGCCTGCTTTGCTTGCAGAATAAGGACTGTTGGGTTGAAGCGGTGATTCTTCGGTAAATAATCCATTGGCTCCAAGCGTTCCGTAAACTTCATCCGTAGAAACCTGAACAAACTTGCAGACACCATATTGCCTGGACAAATCGAGGAGCGTCTGAGTTCCAATCACATTCGTCATGACAAATAATTCAGGCTGCACTATGCTTCGATCGACATGAGACTCAGCTGCAAAATTTACTACCGCATCAACCCCCTTTTTGAAGAGCGGTTCAACTGCCGCCCGGTCTCTTATGTCCGCTTTCACAAAGCGATATTGGGGATTCGTCTGTACATCCATAAGATTGCCTGAATGGCCGGCATAAGTTAATAAATCCACATTAATAAATTCGTCATGCGGATGTTGAGACAGCATATATCGTATAAAGTTACTGCCTATAAATCCCGCACCGCCTGTGACAACGATCTTCATGCCACCTCACCCCTCGTATATATAGTTATTTTCTGCCAAAGCCAATCGAGGATGCTTTGAATCTTTGTCTGAGAGAACAGGTTTGTTCACAGGCCAATCGATATTAAGATCCGGATCGTTCCAGGCTATACCTCGATCATGCTCTGGCGAATAGTAGGCATCGACCTTGTATATGACCTCCGTATCGTGAACAAGGGTACAAAAACCATGGGCAAATCCTTTGGGAACGAGAAGTTGAAGGTAATTGGCTGCAGATAAGATAAAACCTTGCCATTGTCCATAGGTAGGAGAGCCCGACCGAATATCAACGACCACATCATAGATCGCCCCGCTTACAACGCGGATTAATTTCGTCTGTCCCTCGGGAGACAGTTGGTAATGCAGTCCTCTAATAACACCCGCCTCACGTGACATCGAGTGATTGTCCTGAATAAAATGGTCGTTAATGCCGCATCCTTTAAGAACTCGATCATTGAAACTTTCCATAAAAAATCCCCGATGGTCTTGGTGAACGGCCGGTTCAATCCGTTTCACGCCTTGGAGCTTTGTATCCGTGATTTTCATCTGCTGCCTCCGGTACATGGATTAGAGAGAGCTTTACCGAAAACGTCGGTTGCCGCTCTCTCAATTATTTATATGTCTAATCCCAAATTAGGATATAGGCAATGCTCTCCCCCATGTAAAAATCCCGATCGCTGCTGCAGATCGAGATTTCGATATGATATATATGAGATCTATCCTAAGTCGATTCTTATCTTCTCTTTAACTTCTTCCAGCAGGCTTAGCACTTCTTCCAAACGGTCCCCTTTCACGATGATCTGGCCGATTCGGTCTGTGCCAACCCTGAATTTATTTACCTTCTCGCCTATATGATAATCAAATGATATTTGAATAATATTCTCATGCTGATCATTTCCGTTCTCAAGTCCAGTAATATCCCCATCTTTATCGGAGATCAGTAGTTCACACGCACAAGGCTGTGAAGTATGAGAGGGAAATGACGGATTCATACGAAGAGCAGCCTTGATGATCTGCTCATAGTAATCGAATCCATAGAAAGTGGACACCAGTTCGGGTAAGCATGTAGCTCCTGCTCTGCCTCCGATTTCAAGAACATACACATGCCCGTCTTTCAAAATAAAATCCGCATTGATTGCGCAATGATTTAATTTCAGCGCTTCGATACTTTGTTTCAACTGGGAAAACAGATCCTGCTGCACTTCTTCGGGCAATTCATATGGGACATAATGACCGATGGGAACACCGGTATCCCCATAAAAGACGAAATCCCCGTGCGGCATGATGAATTGAATTTGGTTATCGTAAACGAATGCCTGTGCGCCGAACTCGGTTCCTTCAATAAACTCTTCAACGATGAAAAAATCCAGTTTCGTATCCTTGCGCACGGTTTCAAATGCGTATTCCACATGGGCGATATCCGCAACCTTCACAATTCCCTTGCTTGCTCCCCCGTCCACTGCCTTAAAGATAAGCGGCGGCGACAATACTTCGAAAGCGCTGTAAGCTTCCTGCAAGGTTTGGACTTTCAGAAATCGGGCCGTTCGTACGCCATGTTTCATAAAAGCCTGTTTCATCTTCCATTTATTTGAGGAGAGTAGAGCGGATTCATAACTCAATCCGCTTACTCCCAATTCATCCACTACTTTGCCAATCGACTTGACGGCCACATCCGTCCCCGTTGTACAGATTCCATGAATTCCTTCAAGACGGGCGATTTCAACTACCTTATCCATATCGGTTGTATCCTCATAATAAAACTTGTCAGCCTGGGCAAATCCCGGGTAGTTTCCATAGCGGCTCACAACAATGACGTACAACCCCATTCTTTTCGCAGTTTCGATTAATGGAAGCTGAGAGATTCCTGCACCTAGAACCAACAGTTTTCTCATGGCTTAAACTCCCTTATACGGGTTATGATCCGATCCATATCCTCTTCTGTGATATTCGGATGAATGGGAAGAGTTAGAATTCTTTTCCAGATCTCTGAGGATAGCGGCACGATGGCTTTTAAATGCAGGTAGCTAGGATGCAGGTGACATGGATAGTAATGAACACCCGTCGCGATATTGTGTTCCTGCAAGTGGCCAATCATGCGATCTCTCGAGTTTTCTTTGCTGAATTTAACTTGGAACAAATGCCAGGAGCTATGAGCATACATTTGTTCCTGAGGAAGTTCCAGCCATTCCAAGTCATTTAATTCGGATTGGTAGTGAGCCGCTATTTCCTTTCGTCTTCCGTTCAGTTGGTGCAGCTTTTTTAACTGAACGAGCCCGATGGCAGCCTGCATATCATTCATATGATATTTATACCCTACGTCATCAACGAAATACTGCCATGCATACACCTTTTCATGCGACGATCGTATCCACGTATCCCGGGAGATACCAACCCACCGCTTCTCACGCAGCTTACGATTCATCCACTCTGTATTGCAGGTGATCGCCCCGCCTTCACCACTCGTCAAATTTTTGACTGCGTGAAAACTGAAGCAGGTAATATCGCTGATCGAGCCGATCTTTTTGCCTTTATATTCGGCACCGCATGCATGCGCAGCATCTTCTACTACCTTGATTCCATTGGCATGCGCCAACTCATGGATAGTATCCATATCGCAGGGATGCCCGCCCATGTGAACGACGATAATTGCCTTGGTTTTATCTGTTATCTTCCGTTTGATATCTTCCGGTGATATGTTCATCGTATCGGGTTCAATATCCGCAAAAACCGGCGTTGCTCCCACATAACTAACCGCATGGACAGTGGATATGAACGTGATGGAAGGCACGATGACCTCGTCACCCGGCCCAATACCCAAAATGTCCATGGCCAGATGGAGCGCGGCCGTACCAGAATTTAGCGCAACCGCGAAACGGCTGCCGACATACTTGGCAAATTCCTGCTCGAACTGTTCCGTTTTGGGGCCAAGTCCAAGCCATCCTGACCGTAAAACATCTGCCACAGCGTCGATCTCCTCTTGACCTATACTCGGTTGAAGAACGGGTATCAGCTTATGGTCCAAGTGAACCTCTCCTTTCATAATCCCTCGTCATTCCGACATTAGAATTTGTGAACGCCATCGTTCGGCGCAAGCTTCCACTGAAAAATTCGCCCATGCTACTTGTTCGGCATGTTCTGCAATGCTCTGGCGCAGTTCCGGTTGCTCTATCAGTTGGACCATAGCTTCATACCAATCATCACCAGTACTGGAAACAATCAGACCGTTTTCCTTTCCGGTTACCCATTCTTCGTAAGCTGGAGAGGAAGTATAAATTCCCGGAATCCTACAGGCGGAATATTCTCGGAATTTATTGTTGCTTTTGCAATCATGCAGCAGCGTTCGTTCCAACGGAGCCAACCCGATATCCCAGTTTGACTGATAGAGGCGTTTCAGAAATTTTTTATAGTTCTCGTCATAAGATTCCGTATAGACCTGTGGCTTCTCTCTGAGTTCATCAGGAACATACCCGCAGAACTCCATTCTGATTTTATCCCCATATTTCCCGATGATTTTAATCAATGCACTGGTAACCGGTTCAAAAGCCGCCTGTTTTTTTCCGCCTTCATACCCGATCACAACTTTACCTTCTTCCTTGCGGTTCTTTCTTAACCCGGAGATAGCAGCGAAATCAACGCTTCCCGGAAAATAGACGATTTTCTGGGGACTAAAATGCGTATCAAGATGTTTGGCAAAAAAACCGGAAGCAACCTTTACGATTTGGGCGTTTTTCAGAAATTTAACATACGTCTTTCTTCGTGAGGAATCATGATAATATCTTCCCATATCCGACCCCGGAGACATCGCAATAAAATGGTCGTCGATCACGTACACCGTTTTTTTTCCCATCTCCCGGGCCATTTCCAGAAACTTATATGCTTCAGGCTGAACCGTTCGGAAGAAGAGCACGATATCCGCATCAGCTAGCCTTGATCTGTCCATCTCATTATCGGATCTGACGTCAAATTCGCAGACTCCCATCTTCTGCAGATGGCGAAGCGGCTGCTCAATGCCGATTTTATAGGAAGCGATTTTATCCGATCCGATGATGAGAACGTTTATATCCCCTCTTTTCCCCATGTTCCCGCTCTCTCCCCCGATTTTACGTTTTGAATATGAATTTCTTCCAGTTATCGATGCATGTCTGAAGTGCAAAATGCTGCCGAGCTGCCCTTTGCGCATTCTCCTTGATTCGCTGCCGCATCTCTGGATCTTCGATCATGGCCTTGATTCCCTCATACCAATGCTCCTCGTTATGCTCAACTAGGTAGCCTGTTTCCCCTTGCTCGACCCAATGCATATAAACAGGAGACTTCGAGTATATACCCGGAATACCGCAGGCGCCGTATTCACGGAATTTCGTATTCGTTTTGCCTTTGTTAAATGAATTGTTAGCGAGGGGCGCAATTCCGATGTTCCAGTTGCTTTGATTTAATTTCTTCATGAATTCCTTGTATTCCATCCCCCCGCCTTCATACTTAACGCTTGGATGTTCCGCCAATGAAGGCGGAAGGTAGCCAAAAAATTCCAGTCTCACAAATCCCCCGTAGTAATCCAGAATTTTGTTCAGAGCGGAAATGACGGGAACGAAATCTTCCTCTTTGTCCCCTCCTGCATAACCGATGACAACTTGCTCCTGACTCTTATCTCCCCTGTCGTTCTGATCCAGCCACTCAAAATCAATGCTGGCAGGAAAATAAATGACATGTCTATTGTATCGCTCATGAATATAGGTGCCGAGATCAGGCGCATCTACTTTAATGATTTGCGTGTTTTTCAAAAACTTAATAAACGTCTCTCTTCGGATCGGATCGTTATAATATTCCCCGACTGAAGTCGTCGGCTGAATCTCCAAGAAATTATCATCAATAACATATACCGTCCTTTTTTTCAGCTGATGGGCCATCTCCAGTAATGCATAAGCAGCTGGCTCAACATTACGAACAAATACGATCGTGTTTGCGGCAGCAACCATTTCATGGGTCACATCGGTTTCCAATTTCACGTCGAATTGCAGATTCTCTTGTTTTTTCAGTGCACTAAGGGGCTGAATAACGCCGATTTCAAGCGAAGGTATCATGCCTGCCGCGATAACGAGAACATCCATCTTTGGCAGCTCCGACTCGATAACGGCCACAGCGTTATGAGACCTTTTCTGGGCTTCCGCACGCCCTTGTGCAAAACCTTCCTCTTTTCCTCGCTGAAAACCATCCATACTCCCTATTTGATATGCGCTAAGACGAACAGGTCGGCGTTTTCCTTTTCCAACTCGCTTTCGAGGCCTTGTTTTTTTTCTTAAAGCCATCTTATCCTTCTCCTTTATAAGCTTCTTGATGACCGGCCTCCATACCCTCCGCATAACCAACGTTAAATCCTTCGTTATACGCTTTGTCAAACCCCGCATCATAGGATTGGTTATAGTCGACTGCATTTTGAACCGGAGCTATTCTTCCCGGCCCCCTCCTTCTCTTTCCTCCAGAAGCTCTATTTATCCCCTTACCTCTTAAACCTCTTCCACGGATACCTTTTCTTTTCAATCTGAGCGATACACCGCCATTTTTTCTCCGTGCTTTCATCCATCTCACCCTCTGCTCTTTATTAAATGTTATCTGCCTTAATTACCGGAGGAGAAATGATCGGAGCTTCCTCCTCATATTTCTGAACCTCTTGCTCGTTCACTAGCAATGGCTCGTAAGAATCAAGGTGCCAAGCAGCCACTGCGAGCCGATTCATGAATCGGTGCAGTCTCTTCCCCTTGTACTGATATACACTGTCATTCTTAAGTTTGATCAGCCTGCCTTCTTGCTCCCATGAATCCGATGAGAAATATACAGTCTTCACACGCCCAATGGCGTCCTCCGCAGAAATACCATCCCCAAGCGGCCAGCAACGCAGATCAACCTGTGAAACTCGGACTGGCTGAATTCCGCTGGCACCATGAACCGGATACCTGATCCCGTTCTCTATCCAATACGTTTTCGAACTGGCGCCTCTCACGAAGATACATGTCGGATACAAATCAATGGTACGCAGCTTTATCGTGCTGTTCATGTTTTGCTGCCACTTCAGGGACAACATATCATGGGGATCTCCCCATTTACTGGAGTAGAACGTAAGATTATTTGCATACACTTGTTCGAATTTGGAATTTAACGTCTTCATACTGACGCTGCCGTAATGATGAATAAACGTATCCTTTGCTATAACTAGCTGCATGCCAAGAAGCCGGGCACGCAGCCCATAATCGTCGTCTTCACAGTTTCCAATCTCAAAACCTTCGTCAAAAAAACCCAATCGGTTAAAGTCATCTCGCCGAATCAACATGCAAAAACCCGTCAATCGTTCTGTCGCGATCCAGCTGTTCGCATTAGATTGATTGTATGATTTGGAGAATTGCTGCATCTCAGCTATATCTTGGTAGCTAACATGGATCAGTTGATCTCCGCTGATATAATTTGTCACCGGTCCGACAATTCCGAACCGTGAGTCGCTTTGCAAACAGTTGAGCAAATTCGAGAGCCAGTTGGTCGTTACTACGGAATCATTATTTAAGATCATCAACGTTGTTCCTTTTGCCATCATAAGTCCCTGATTGACAGCACCTGCAAAGCCTAAATTTTCTTCATTAATTTGAAAGCGGAGTCCTTGGGAGGATTTGAGAAATTCTGCTGTACCGTCATCAGATGCATTATCAATAATAATGAGTTCATACGGCGCATCAGTATAGTGGAGGATACTTTCAATGCATTCTTTTAAATAGTCAAGCTGATTATAGGTCGGCACAATGATACTTGTACCTTGGAAGACATTTGTGAATTGGGTTATTCCCACATGCCGCCCACGGGAATATCCATCCTTGTAGCCGGAATTGAATCCTTTGTTAAATCCGTCGTTGTAACCATTTCTTTTATGATTGCTCATCTGATTCATAAGGTTGACTCTCCATTGGTTAATGAATCAGCCAAATGCCCGAAATCAATGGCGACTTTCCCGAGCTCTGAGGCTATGCGCTCTGTAATGATAACAGCCGGAATGCCGGCACCCACAAGTGCGATGTCGAATGGATGACCTCGAATTTCATTCATTGTTCTTGGAATATCGTACATTCCTTCCACGGGAGCAACCGTGCCGGTCACCTTGATTCCGCGATCTGACAACACCCGTGAAAGACCAGGAGCAGAATTGCCCACAACGAGAACTCGACGTCCTGCAAGGATCCCAGGCAACAAACCTTCCAAATGTAATGCATAGTTGACTGTCGATAAGGTTAGCTGTAACTTTCGATAATCAATGCCGTGAGCTTTAAACACGGAAAAGCACAGAGGTTGGAAGTTTGGCAATCTTAATTTGGGAATTCCAACGATATCTGCATTTCTCACAGAGGCTGCCAGCAGATCCCTTGCTATTAGATCGGGTAAACTAACACCGGCGTAGCTTAAAAAATGTCCTTCTTTCCGCACCTCATCCTCGTTCAAAACCATTTCCTGCGCAAGCGTAAGCAATTCTCCATCCCCTAAACGGATAACAGACAACGGGGAACTTGAGTCTAAAGCTTCTTTAATCCTTCCCGCAACTTCCGCCGCGCTCATAAGACGATAATACTGAGAACTCAGTTGCTTCATACCTTCTTCAATAATATGGCGAATTGAAATTTCAGGGAGAACCTCGAGCTCCGGTAGAATCGAGTCCACAATACCTTCTCCTCCATCATAGTATCCCTTCGCGTACCCCTCTCCCGAGCTTGGTTTGACCTTCGTTTCGGGTACGGAATGCTGCTGCGACCTCATCATGGCCTCGTCATAGCCGGTATCAAAACCTTCATTAAAAGAAGCTGCAGCTTGCTCCAACAATTTCTGGGTGCACTCGTTTGGTGCATGGGATCTTGTTCTTTGAAGAGTTAACTTCCGCTTAGGTCGCCTCTTTACCAACCTTTTTCTTTTTTTTTCCAAGTGCTGCCGTATGATGATCACCCCGTCTTACGCACAATATATTCTTTAGAATTCATTAGGAAACGGGTATAACAATCCATTTTGACCCGACAACTAGGGGAAAATAGTACGAAGCATCAAACCTAAACGTTTATGATAGGTATGATCCTTTCTTGTTCTCATAAAGCCGTTCAACGCAATTCGCTGTCTCTCTTCCTCATGACGCAAATAATAGTCGATTTTATCCATCAATTCACCATAAGAACCATAGGTCTCTATCTCCGATCCTGGGGAATATAACTGGCTCATATCATGGCGGATATCCGATAACTGAAGTGTGCCACAGCCGGATATTTCAAATGTGCGGGGATTAACGGAAAGCGCCTGTACTTTTCTACTGTTGGCATTGATCGTATCATCATCTGATGAACGGTGCTGGTTGATCACAATTTTGGCACCATTATAATAGGTGGCCGTATCCTCTGGCGTCATCCAATCTCCGAGTTTGATCTTGTCAGACAGCTGGGCGTAATGCTGCATCCGGTCCCACCACCATCCAGAGATAACCACTTTTTTATTTTTCAGAATCGGGGCTAGATGATCCATTAACTCCACTCTGTTCCAATACGCTGTTCCAATAAAACAGATATCGGTTTGATATGAGGTGGGTACATGCTTCGGGTAAAATACATTAGGATTGACTGCAAAAGGCAAATGATAGACGTGTTCACAACCTAAATCTCGATAAAAAGATACGCAGTTTGATTCAAGCGTAAAAATGTAATCGTAACGGGGAGCGATCGATACCGTCCAGTCCGTATAGTACGGGTCGTCAGTAAACCAAATGGCCGTTTTAAATCCGCTATCCCGCAGCTCCTTGAGCGTATCAGCTTCCAAAACAACTCCGTTTAACGCTAGTACTAGATCCGGCTGAAATTTCTTAGCCAAAAGAACGATATCATCTGAAGGATTTGCAACCGAAAGACTTCGAACCAGTACCTTTAAAGCTTCAGTCACCGCTTGATCAAGCGCAGGATACGGAACGCCAATGCCTGTGGTGACATAGAGAATTCGGAGATCCCGGATCGGCTCCTCTTCCTTGGGTAAAGATCGTATAACTGCATCGGAAAAACCAATCCGGTACCCCTCTCTCCGCCCCTCTGTAAAACCGTTTCTGTATCCTTCCATGTGAGCCGATTGTTCCTCTCCCTGAAGCAACAAATGATCATTCATTATTCTCATGCAGTCATGCCTCCGGACTTATTCATTCCAAATATTGAGTTCTCTACAATCGGCCACTGGCTTGGTATAAGGACTGGAAGGTTCCTGCATCCGTCCACCATCCCTCTAAAATGTCATAGGCAAGTTTCCCCTTCGACGCGTACACATTGTTAACGTCTGTTATTTCCAATTCACCTCGTGCCGATGGTTTAATGGCTCGGATCGTTTCAAACACAGTCGAATCATACATATAAATACCGGTTACACAATAATCAGATTGGGGTTCCTCCGGTTTTTCTTCAATCATTACGATGTTGTCTTTCTCCAAGACTGGAACTCCGTATCGCTTTGGATCATGAACTTTCTTCAGAAGTACACGCGCCCCATCGGCTTGTTTTTCAAAATCTTGAACATAAGTGGTTAGATGATCTTCAAACAGATTATCCCCAAGAAGTACCACGAACTTTTCGCCTGGTGTTACGAACGGTTCGGCAAGGTATAAAGCTTGGGCAATCCCCCCGGCTTCTTCCTGGATTTTAAACGTGGCATTTACTCCCCACTCTTTTCCACTGCCGATCAGGTCTATATATAAACCCGCAGATTGCTTGCCGATCACAATGAGAATATCTTCAATACCCGCTTTTTTGAATTTCTCTATTCCGTGACATATCATCGGAACTTTCCCGACAGGCAGCAGATGTTTATTTATGACTTTGGTCAATGGATAAAGACGGGTGCCCGTACCTCCTGCCAGAATGACGCCTTTCATATAACCCTTCCTTTCGCAAACTATATAATTATACATAGATCGTTGGATCGACGCCCCATTTATCAATAAACTTCTGTCTGTTTATATCAACAAGATGCTTCACTTTACTCATGTCCTGCTTGGCAAAGCTGGCACTCCCATGATGAAAAACAAAGACATCCCCAGCTATCCTGAACGTATATCCCGCATTCCTGGCCCGGTGACAATAATCATCGTCCTCATAATGACCCGGGGAATAACGTTCGTCCAGCAGTCCGATGCGGTCCATTAACTCCCGTTTAAACAGGAAGCACATTCCGACGATTCGTTCCACCTGTAGCCACTTTTTCGCATCCGGCTCATTCAGCTGGCTCGACATCTCTTCCAAACTGGTATAAGGCATATCGATCTGTTGCTTGCCGCTCGCATAGTTGGTAAGTGGTCCGACGATACCGATATTCGTTTCGCTGTTCAAACAATTCAACATATTCTGTAACCAGTTGCGGGTGACAATGACATCATTATTCAGCAGAAGTATCGTATCGCCGGTTGCGATTTTTAATCCCTTGTTGCATGCTGCCGGAAAGCCAACGTTACTTGCCAATGAAATGAAGGTAATCCCCTCCTGACGGCAAATATCAACGGTACCGTCGGAGGAACCATTATCGACAACAATGATCTCATAGGGCTCTTTCGTATGAAGTTTAATGGAATAAATACAATCCTTTAGCAGATCCTTTCCATTGAAAGTTGGAATAATGATACTTGTTTTTTGCATAGCTTCCACCTTCTAAACCTTGGTTAGCTGCCTTTGTCTAATCTGATCCGAAAAAGATAGCCGTGATCCCTTTAAATCGAATGCTGTTTTTAGAGCTTCGATATGATCTCCAATGATCAAATCGGAAACAGCATTCTGTAGTCCGACATTTCGAGCCCGGAGTCGATTTTTTGAAATAACGTCTACACTGGCCGGTGCATTTATTTTTAAACCCTTTTCAAGGGCGATGACTTGCGCTTTCGGTGGGACGGATAAATTGGCGTACCCAATGATCTGCGCTGCTTCTTTCTTGATCGCGTGAGGCACCGCCGTAAGCGAATTCGCTTCGAGGTCCGCCCTGCCCATGGATCGGTTAATAAACTCCTTAACTATGGTTACGTAGTCTCTTTTGGAAAACATCCCGATCCATGGAGAAATATCATTTAAGGCAATATCGCTACCTTGTTCAATGGCATCGATGAACGGTACGAGATGCTCGGCTAATATCGGAACATCTCCATCAAGGAACAGCAGAATTTCAGAATCGGCCAACTTCGCCCCAACTGCTCTGCCAACATCGTGTCCCAAAGCTTGTTTATAGTGCACAATAATCGCTTTCGATTGGTTACGGATCATTTCAAAGCTTTCATCGGTTGATCCGTTCACCACAAAAATGATCTCATGTAGTGGCAGCCGATGAAGCTGTTCCAGCAATTGTAAAATCGTATCTTTCTCGTTCATCACCAAGACAATTGCCGCTACTCTTTTGTCCGTTGGCAGGAGTACTGCATTTCCTAGATAGATTCCAGAATGCTTACGGTGTCCTTCCACAAATTTAGACGCCGCCGCATGGTAAATCTCCCATGGTAGCGGCCTAACTGAATGGTACCAGCGGTTCCAACTCTCATTCAATTTGATATGGGGGTCAGTATCTTCACGCTCAATATCTTCATGGACTGCTTGTTGATAACCGACAGTGTATGCTTTCTCTTTCCAATAGTCGATAACTCCGTTTGAACTCAGACGATTCTTGAACATCCGAGCCCCTAATTTATGGCGGCTGCGTTTGTTCTTGGCACTTTTTCTTTTACTTATTGGCTTCATTGCTCTTCTAAAAGAATATGAGGCTGGCATCATAACTCGTCTCTGCTTTCTTCGCACCATCCCATCACCACACGCTTTCTCTTTTTCGTGTGAGATCCGACCGATTTCCCCGCATGCCGGATTTAGAGATTAACCAATCTATCGCCTCCAAATGATCCCCAACGATCAAGGTTTCAAGGGGATCATTTCCTCTGGTTCTACCCCTTCTGGGGTTTCTTCTTCCCACATCCACGTAATGGACCCCTCGTACCTTCAAACCATTATAAATGGCCATTGCTTGAGCTTTCGGGGGGACAGCCAAATTGTCGATGCCAATCAGATTTATGGCTTTACGGCTCATTGCATGTGGAATCGTTGTTAACGAAGCTCCTTTCAATTCGGGATTGGAAACCAAAATGTTTAACGTATGCTTGGCGAGGATCACGCTGTGAACGTGATGCTTGTCGGTTGGACCCAAATACTTGTTCAAAGCTACATCCACACCTTCTTCCACAGCTTTCGTCAAAGGCGTCAAATCACTTGCTTGAATAACAATGTCTGCATCGGTAAACAGCAAGATGTCTCCTCTAGCCGCTGCAGCGCCGATACTTCGTCCCACATCATGACCGAGCGGAAAGGGCATGTGAATCACCCTCGCTCCGATGCTTTGAGCAATTTCGGCTGTACCGTCCGTTGAACCATTGGCAACAACGATAACCTCCGTGTCGGGGTGCACTTGATAGGCTTGCCGAATGACTGCCGCGATGGTCTTCGATTCGTTCATAGCAGGAATGATGACGGATACCTTCGGAAGCTCCGCATTTTTGATTGAGGACAGGGATCTTCTCCTCTTTGTTCTGTTAACGGGACTCGAAGGACTTCGTTTCTTCATGTTTCTCACCTGCCAAGTTTGGATTAAGAAGACTTCCCCCTCATTTTATGTATAGGTTTTTTTACTGTAACGGCATTCGTACCTGAGGTGAAATAAATTGGGTTGAGCGTATGGACCAATAAACATACCAACTCTATCTACATTGAATAAACTAGAGCATTAAAAAGAAAGGAAGTGAAGACTTATCAGAACTTTCAGAGCATTATTACTAGGCCGAAACGAGGTACCACCTGTAAGAACGATAGCCTTTGGAAATGCGGTTTTTCGGGTAAACAGAACGGGTACCCAACTGCGATTCAGACTTGTGGTCAATAATATTAACCGTGTTACCCAAGCTCATATTCATCTCGGAAGAGTCGGACAAAACGGTCCCATTGTCGCCTTCTTGTTTGGCCCTTCAAAGTTCGGCATATCCGTAAGACGTGGAGTTATTCGGGGTGTCCTGACAAACCAAGATTTGATCGGTCCTCTGCAAGGCAGAACGATTCGCGACCTGATCCGTGAATTCGAACGCGGTAATGCCTATGCCAACGTGCATACCATCCAAAATCGGGATGGGGAAATTCGCGGCCAGATCCGGCGATAGAAGCACATCATCATATGGAACAACTTTGACTCTTTAGCCTAAAGTTAGAGCCCCATTGGTTCCCCATGATAAATTCGCATGGATATCAGCAATTCGTTCGAGAACGATCCACGTCTTGGCAGTAGGAACGTAGGCTTTAACCCTATCTGTTCTTTCAACCTCTCAAAAATGTGCATTTTATCTCATTCATCTGCCTTAACATAACTTTCTTCCATTGCATTAACTGTTACTAGATTAAGAATACAAAACCTTAATCAATTCTATATAAGGAGGTAGACGTGATGGCCATTATTTCGGTCTTCCCTTCACCTACAGGGACGCCAATTGCAACTGCGGTAGCTTCAGCTGTCGCTGGTGATGTCGTATTGGTTAATGATGGAACGTATCCAGAGCCGGCGGTGACTGTAGCGACTTCCAACGTAAAAGTTATAGCTAAAAATGAAGGTTCGGCGATACGCCAAGGACTCAACGCTGCGGCAAGTGCGTTCATTGTCACGGCAGCTACGGGGGTTGAAATTAACGGATTTAAGATTCAAAACTACACGGCCGATGCGATTGATGTTACCGCTGGTACCAATCACCGCATTATTGGCAATACCATTAACAACACGCTTGGTATTGGCATTGATTTAGCTGCCGGTACCGGTCATGTAGCGTGGAGAAACAGTGTTCAAGACGCAGGCGGCGCTGCTGGAATCAACGTAGTAAGCACCGACAGCTGGATCGTACAGAATGTATCCTTCAGCAATACAAGTGTGGGTATTTTGTTGGCCGGCGCCAATAATGCGGCTATCGGTAATACTGTCTCTCAAAACGGCACGATCGGCATCTCGAGCACCGCAGCGAACAATCTGTTATTCGGCAACACGGTCTCGCAAAACGGAACAAGCGGAATCACCGTTGCAGCAGCAAACAACGTACTGATACGCAACAACGTGGAAAATAATACAGGGATCGGCGTTTCGATCACAACCGGGGATAACGGATATCTTGGAGCCAACGATTCCGATGGTAACACTCAAACCGGTATCGCAATTGCCACGGATTTTAACAGTGTGGAATTCAACGAGATGGAGCTCAATAAGAATTTTGGACTCCTCATTTCTGGCGATGAAAACACCGCATTCGGAAATCGGTTCACCGGTAACACTCCAACTCAAATCTCCGTAACAGGTACAGATAATAACTTGTTCTAAATTCCTTGTTTCACGTATGGCTTTTACGCTTGCTCTCCTCGTGAGGGCAAGCACTATTTTTCAACTGCGTTACCCGCAAGGGCATCCAGTAATCATTGTTGATTGGGGGTCACTAAATGAGAAGAATTCTTGTGGTCGGCTCAGAGGGAACCGCATCGTACCAAATCATTCTTCTCCCACCTCTCCGTTATCTGGAAGGACAAGGATACTGCAGTTTTAAGATCCTTCCTCATAAACAGGTAACCCGATCTATCATTTCTTCATACGATATTATTTTGTTTCTAAGAAGCATTGAGCCAGCAGCGCTCCAATGTTTAGAATGGGCACACCGTGAGGGAAAGAAGACCGTATACGTCATTGACGACCATTTTCTCGCGATCCCTCAAACCACTCGTCTTGGCCAGATATACGCAAAACCCGCTTATAAAAAAACCTATACTTACTTTCTAAGAAATGTACACATGGTCAAAGTAGAATCACCCGTCTTTCGCGAAGTGATTAAGAAGCAATTCACTCCTAAAGTGATCTATTTTCCAGGGAGTATCGATCTTTCATTTACAAAATTGTCCAGAGGTCCGAAAAAGGAAGATCGACTCGTGATCGGATACGAAGGTGCAAAAAAAGAGAGTTCTTTCCGACCCGTTATTCCCGCATTGAAGCGTATACTTAAGGAATACGGAGATTTTGTCAGACTGGAGTTCTATGGGTACTGTCCTGAAGAATTGAAGGGTCATCCTAATGTCTCGCATTGTAAACATAATGAAAATTACAGCCAGTTCATGCAGCGGTTGTATCGGGCCAATTGGGATATCGGTCTTGCACCCATGGATGATGATCTGTTCTACCACTGCAAAAGTAATGTGAAATTCCGCGACTACGCATCCTGCCGCATTCCCGGCATTTATTCATTATCCCCCATATACCGTGATTGGGTATTCCACAAAAAAACGGGTTATTTTGTTCCTCAAACAGAGCAAGGTTGGTACGCCGGGATTAAAGAATTGATCGAAAATCCCAAACTTCGGAAAAAAATTTCACAAAAGGCCGCAAAGGCCGTGGCCAAGAACTTTACGGTCAAGCAGTGTGCAGAAAATTGGAGGGCTCTGTTTCAAGGCCTGCTCGACGTACCATAGAACCTGTAATAGATTAGATGATGATCTTGTCCTATGATCTCGATGGAGAGGTGATGGCATGCCTACAATTCAAGATGCAACGTTGGTTCTTAACCAGTATTATGATATCAAAAAGCCGAAAATCGAATGGATTCAGAACGAGCCGGATAAAGCGGTGTGGAAGGTAATCAATAACAACGAAACCTATATCCTTAAATCGGACTATAGATCAAGTAAAACGTTCACCCCTTCAATCACTCTACAATACGCGCTATCCCAACAAGGGTTAAAGGTGCCTGATGTTATCGCCACGAATCAACGGAAACTATGTACGAAACAAGGAAAGCATCGTTATTATTTGTCTAGATATATCTCTGGCGGTCCTGCATCGATAATTGACCGCGTAAGGGTAATCGGAGATTTTCATCAACACGCCAGGTACCCAAGTTCACTCACACCCAAACATAATCCGGACGACTTGAAGGTCGGAATAAACAGGTGGATATCTGAGTATCAATTCAAATTAAAAGAATTGATGAAATGGAAAGACCAGTACTCCTTGAAGTATATTCAACCATGTATACAATTAGCTGAGAAATGTATAAGAGTTTCTTCCCGGAGAGCGCCCCTCCTCGCTGACCATCTCAAATCCGTGAGCAAAAGAAGATGGGTCGTACATGGGGATCTAACCCATTTAAACGCAATAAAAACAACATCAGGAGATATATGGATTATTGACCTGGAGCATTCAAGAATTGACTCTCCCATCAAGGATATCCGTTATTTATTACCGAGGATTGTGTTGTCTTCATATTATAAAGAGTATTTTGCGAAATTCCCTGAGGGGAAGTCTTTTGAAGAACTCTACTATATAGACGCGATTTTTCCTTACAGCCTCTACTACTACCTCGGCGGATCGATCAGGCAAAGGAAACTGCCCCTGAAGAGTTCCCGGGTACAGGAGGTTGTATTAGACGAACTGAAGAAGGATGATATCGTAAGCAGGCATTTGGGTGGCGTTAAATAAAACATTTTTCCTTCCACCACACTAACAACCGCCATTTCATAAAGGCATAACGAAGGGGCCGTTGTACGACAACAGCCCCTAAGATACATATTAGCGTTTCAATCTTTTCATAACTGGCTTATTGTGATGCTTGCTCCAATTAAAAAATTCATTATTACGGATATTGCCATTGATCGCGGTAAATGGAACGTTATTCTTCCAGGCAACGTAATTAAAGCTGATTTGGTCTCTTTTACTATAACTTATGATTTGTCTCCACCATGTGGTCATTGCCCCCGTAACGATAGGATCATTATGGCGTCTTAGGATCACGCCGGACTCAATTAGTCCGTTATCCCTCGGATATCCCGCATTCTTATACAAGGCTACTTGTTTTAATATGACTTCTTTCTTATCCTTCCCCAAGGCAATACAAGCTTCAGCTTCTTTATAAATACAATTCCGATGTGAATGTTTGTAGAACACGAGCGGTGAGGCGCTATATTTTTCAATAAACCGATCGATATCTCCGACAATTCGGATATTCCCGTCAACCCAAACACTGTGTTTGTAGGTCGGGAATAATAAGTGTGGCATAACTTTTACCCATCTAGCTTGACGGGCCGTATCAGCGAATATTTTATCTAACTTAATCATTTTCCAGGTTCCGGACTTTAATTTCGGATTATCCGTGAAACAATAGTAATCACAATGCTTGCTCATTTGTAAAGGATCCTGTAGCTTATCGTAATTACCGGTTATCGCTGTGTATATTACGTTTTTTCGTTGATTACTTGTGATGATTTGTCGTCTGCAAGCTAATAGCCATTTTAATTTTGCCCTTGTTTCTTTGAGCAATCGATGATCGACCATTTTTTGTATCGATTGCTTAATCCTTTCCACGCCGTGTTTGCGAATGAGGGCAGCTTTCCCATTCTGTGCTAATCGCTTCCTTCTATCCTTTCCAAAGCTTGCCGACTTTTGATGATAAATATAACAATGAGTGGCAACCTTTAATTTAAAGTTGGCAGCGCGGGCACGAAGACAATAATCATCTTCTTCCCCGTAACCTATCGGAAAGTTCTTTTCATCGAAATACCCGATTTTGTCTATGACTTCCTTCTTGATCATTAAACAGAAGCCGTTCAAAAACATGACTCTCGGAAAATTCTTATCGGAGGATTGATAGACAAGCTCGGCCATTTGTTCGATCGTCAAGTTGGGCTCCAATCCATTACGGTTCCAGTCCCGATGGGGAATGGATTGCCAGCTGGCTGCATTAGACAGCGGACCGACGATACCGATCCTGCGATCGGATTCCATGGTTTCCGTCAGCCTTTCCAACCACTGACTGGTTACGATCGTGTCGCTGTTGAGAAGGACGCAGTATCGCGATGTTGACTGTTTTAATCCTTGATTCGCAGAAGCCGTATAGCCTTGCGGTTTATCGTGTCGAATTAATGTATAGTGAAATTGTCGTGTGTACTGTTCCAGATATCGCTTTGTGGTTTGATCGCTTCCATCATCTATGATAATTACATTAATTTTTTGTGTCGTATTATTTTGAATGGAGTTCAAACATTGTTTTACCGCATTCAAACCGTTATGCACACAAATGACAACATCAATCAATCCCTTCCCTCCCTTCCCCGCTATCTTTGATCGACACAACCGGGGATAAACTTTTCTCCAATCGCTTATGTCCGCCGAGCAATACAATGTTTCCTTTAATCGACCGAGTCACATTTTTCGTGTCATACAGCAAAGCGGCATGCTCAGCAATAAACTGGTAATCGATCGTACTATGATCGGTAGTAATAACGACCAGGTCGGCGGAGGCAATCAGATCCGGCAAAAGTTCTATGGAGGATATCCTGTGGCCATTGTCTATAAACCATGGAATGAGCGGGTCATAATAGGTTACAGCAGCCCCCTTCTGCTGTAGAAGCCTGAACACTTCGAGTGCAGGCGATTCTCGCATATCGTTGACATCCTTTTTATAAGCCATTCCAATGCATATAATATTTGAGTTTTTTAGCGGCTTTTCATTGTCATTGAGTATGTCGGTAATCTGCGATATGACATATCGGGGCATATTGCTGTTGATATCGCTGGTCAATTCAATAAATTTGTTATAGAAGCCGAACTTTTTAGCTCTCCATGACAGATAGGTCGGATCGATCGGGATGCAGTGGCCACCGATCCCCGGCCCTGGGAAAAAGGGGATGTAACCAAACGGCTTGGTCGAAGCAGCGTCGATCACTTCCCAGATGTTAATCCCCATTCGATCACACATGAGCGTCAGCTCGTTCACAAGCGCTATGTTAACACTTCGAAACGTGTTCTCGAGCAACTTAACCATTTCGGCCGCGGCCGTTGAGCTTACTGGTATCACGTTATCCAAAAAAGAACGGTAAAATTGAAGGCCAAGATGGGTACATTCCTCCGTGATTCCACCTAAGATTTTAGGTGTGTTTTTTACATTGAATTTACGGTTTCCAGGGTCCACTCTTTCCGGAGAATAACATACAAAAACATCCTTACCCGCTTCCCATTGCGTATTGGCTTCAATCACATTCTTAATTAATTCTTCGGTCGTTCCGGGATAGGTGGTGCTTTCCAAAATAATGAGCGTATCTCTCGAAGCATACCGGATGATGGAATCAACCGCTGACCGAATCATGGAAACGTCAGGATCTCTGTTGATGTTAAGCGGAGTGGGCAAGCAAATAACGATGATATCTGCTTCAGCCAGCACTGAAAACTCATGAACGGCATACAGGCGCTGATGGATCAAAGAATCGATATCTTCATCCTTTATATCCGTAACATACGATTTTCCGCGTTGTAACTGTTCCGTTTTATTCTTATCGATGTCAATTCCGTACACCCTGTAATTGGCTCTTGCCGCCTCCACTGCCACAGATAGTCCGACGTAACCAAGACCGATCACGGCCACCGTTGCCGTCTTGGTTTCTATTTTATGCAAGATTTCGCTCATCCTGGTTGTCCATCCTTTCTTGAAGAGTAAGTCCTTGTTCAAAAAACACCCATGATGAAATTACCGGGCGATCATGAATTTCCTTCTCCTGATAAAATATGAAATACACCTGAGAGAAGCAACGGCGAATTCACCAGACATATTACCCATGTCATTCCTTTTCGTCCGGTACATACAGAAAAGACAGCGAACGGTTTCGCTGTCGTCAGTAAACAAGTCATATTTTCTTACATTCCGTAAAGTATGTTAATTATTCTTCCGGATTCTCCCTCAGCAGACGCTCCGCCAATATTGCAGGCTTCTCTAATCTTTGTTGAATCATAGGCCAGTTCTCCTTCGTAGCCGTATGAATAACCATGTCATAGGATACGCCTCTAATGGTAAGGCCATTACGTTCAATTCCGGTCCGGGGCAAACCGCAGTTATCATGAAAAGAAACGACACTCGCATTATCAATAACCGTGTTGGAGAACACACTGGACAAACCCAGAATATCAAACGCAACGTGAAAAATAAGCCATACGCTGGCAGGAGCGGCAGGGATCGAATCGGAAATAATCCATCTTCCCCAATTCCCGGCTTGACCATCAATATCATAGATCGCTATGGTTCCGATAGGTACGCCCGAGAGAAGCTCAATGCAGAAGTAATAGTCGCCTTCTCTGTGAAAATATTGTTTCAACCATGATTCATGAGTAGAATAACGAGAATCGATTTCTCCAATATACCTGGATAAATCAGGGGATCTTCTTAGTTTGAAAATAAAATCAGCGTCGTCCATCGTAATGGGTCTTAATCGAATCCCAAAGCGTTCAACTTTGATGTTGTGCTTCACGACTTCACCTCAATGATCTTGGCGATGTCATCCAAGCTTTGAATTCCCGCTACTTCCCTAATGGAGAAGCGAACATCAAATTGTTCTTCAAGACGAAGAATGAGTTCCATATGTTTTAAAGAATCCCAATTCGCCAGCTCTTCCCGCTTTGGATTATCATGAGGCGGTAATGCAGTGTTTAATACCTCGGATAAGATCGACCCGATTTGTTTGCGTAATTCTGTAGTCATCGATTTACCTCCACTCTAGCAGGATGACTTCCGCAAGCTGCTTTTACACGTGCATAGAGATCTTTAAGCGCCAGTTGTTCAGGCGAGCCTGTAACAAAACGCTTTATCCAGTCCAAGGCAGGAGCATTTCGCGGCCCCTGAGCCATTTCGATATTGATACGCTGCACCCCTCGATCCATTAATTTCTCCAAGATCCAGGCAAAGGCTACCGTTTCAATCTCACGGCCAAGCGCCCTGCAGCTAAAAAGCGTTTCGATTAAATGCGCTTGCTCACCATCCAACCGGCATATAAAAGCGCCGATAATTCCACTGTCTGACAGTATATCGGAGAGGCGAATCGTAATCGTAGCATATTTCGAGGCATTCATAACGTCATTCGCCTCCACTTCTGTCATCCGCCTTAATGCCAGGTTAAACTGATTCGTTTTATGACTTAATTCATGCAGCCGCGTGACATGGGAAGCTTCATTCTCATAGATGGTTACAACCATGTTCAAGCTGTCTAAATAGGAACGATAATCCGATGCTGATTGTCTAATCTTCTCCCTTGTCTGATTGGCCTGAATATCGGTTGTTCTGGATACGGCCATGTTATCCTGGTGAAGTTGATATAATCCGGGAAAATGACATAATCCAAACATCGTTTCTTCACCGTTTTGCTTTGCTCGTAAAAGACGAACCTCTGGCAGTACAGCGGCCATCTTCACCAACTCTGCCGGATTGTCATCCACAAACACGAAAGCAGACGGGTCAATATTCAGTATTCGCGCCAAGCGATTCAGATTTTCTGCTTTTGTCTGCCAATTCGCGCAGACAGCGGCAAAATCGTCCCATCTCAGCGGGAAATCGCTCCGAGTGTCAAACAGAGCCTTAACATCTTCTTCTTCATTACGGCTGCATAACGTGAGCAGCACTCCCGATTGTTTAAGTTTGAGCAGCAGCCTTTGCAACCGATGATGACCTTCCGTTAAAGCTACCCCTTCAGCCCCTTCCTCTCCCAATACCCCGTGATAAAGCGTATCATCAAGATCAAGAGCAATCGCTTTAAGTCTCGGAACACAGGAAGCGGGTAAGAGATGTACACCAAGGTGACGGGAGATAATTATCGTTGCCTGATTGGAAAATGGATAGCTGCTGATTTCCTCGTTCCGATAATCATAGAAGGACTCGGTACCTTCATGGGCCAATTCAGCTAAATCGATCAGAACACATCCTGTGTTGTTCTCAACGGACTCCAACAAATACGAATTTAACTTCCGGAACCATCCACGGTCACTGGCACGGAAGCTGAGCACCCTATCGGCATCTTCCAAGGACTCCGGCCAGTTATTTATCCAGATTGGTTTATCCGTTACCATACGCAGTTTAACGATCCGTTCATTCAGCCAATGTGCAGCTTCCTGTGCGCTCATTGAGCTGGCGTAGATCCGCCAATCTAACCAGATGATATATACATCCGCCTGAGTTTCCCCTCCAATATCGGACAGAGCGCTATCATAATCAGAGTAATCAAAACAGACATCAGCCTCCCATAATCCGCAAAACGGAGGCATCAAATTGGCAACAAACTCAAAGGGCATCGTTCTGTCGACTCGTATTCGGAAGGTTCGATTGCATGGGAGCTTAGGGCTTCCTGCAATCCGAGCCCTGGAGGGAAGGGAGCACAGCAGAGAATCCGCTAAATCTAGATAGGTTAACACATGATTCATTCCTATACCTCCCTCCTGTTGTTAGAGCATTGACCTGCCCATTCTTCCAATGATTCTGATACTCCTAGATCCTATCCCGCTAAAGTCATTGGCATTAATATAACCCGAGCTCCTTGCCCCACACATTGATTCTATCTAAATAATGATCCAATAAATAAACCGACTTCAGATCTTCCACTCCCCAAATAAGCTGCTGGAGCAAGCTGCGTTCCAAAACGCGCTGCAAATAAGCCATTTTGTATAACGTAACCGGGTCCGTATCGAACCGGATTCCATATTTGAGCATTTCTGCGGCATACAAAGGCGCACAGCGCTCAATCACGGCATTTTCGTCACCTCTCCAGTCCTTTCGGTATGCAAAAAACACACCCATTAAATTAAACATATCGAACCAGCATGGTGAGAAACGTGCTCCTTCCCAATCGATAAATTTAATATTCCAGGTCTCTTCAGCTACATTGTGGCAGCCGATATTCGGAGTTTGAAGATCATTGTGAATGATACTTTTACCAGCCTGAAGAAGTTCGGGAAAATAAATAGGTCCCTTTTGTAACATGGTACGGACATTAGCGTAGCTAGACTCCAGTCTCTGCTTTAATTCAGGACGTTCCATTGCCTTATCCAGATATTCCATCGTTTTTTGATGGTTCTTCCGGCGTTCTTGCGTTGTGGTTTCGGAGTCGTAAAGCGGAAGCCATTCCTCGAATGTTTCCCAATGATTATAAAAATTGTCGTTATAGGTTAGTGCATGAAGCTTCGCCAACGAAGGGATAATCCGGTCGAAATAATCGGGTGTAAAGATAACCTGACCCTTTACTTGAGGGACGAACTCCATGAATACCCATACATCCTCACCATTCATACCTTCCACGATCAAATATATGGTAGGTATCAAATCCGGTAGAATACTGGTTGCTTTCCGGTACATGTTTAACTCGATTAATTTCTGTTCGTTCACAGGTGCTTTGAATATCTTTAAAATCATCGGATAATTTTGTCCGTTTGCCGTAATTTCGAGTTTCCAGATTGCACTCTTGAATGTTTCTTTCAAACATTCCATATTTCTGTCGTTTAAAACAACAGAAGATCCGAAATGGCTTGCCATCTGGTCAGCACATCGAAGCTCTCGCCATTTCAGACTGATATCGTTAAGAGGCGGGTTCACCAATAAGGCTTGTGCATCCTCAAGCCCTTTATTATATCCATCTTCTTTTCCCTTTCTAAATCCATCCGTACGACCTTGCTCGAATCCTTCCGAACTACCCATTTTTGTCATATCCGCGTTCCTCCACTCCGTATTCCTTTTATATCCTATGTGGAGGACCTCCGACATGACATTAAAAAAATGCGATTTAACATTCCACACACATGATTTAACATTCCTCGAATAATTGGATAACGATTAGCCAAGAATTTCTGCTGCGATTGTGAGATAGATTCATCAAAAACAACGCAAAACAACCCGCTGAACACGCGGGTTATCCGAGTAGTACTCAACTTAATATCCATTGGATCGAATAAGTACTAATAAAGTTCCAATTTTTTTCCTAAAACTTTGATTTTTTCTAAATACACCGGCAGTAGCTTCGCCTCTTTTTTACCGGTAACAGCCCAATTCAGCTGCAGATACAGCCCCTTCTCAAGTATTCGTTTTAGGAATGCCATCTGATACAGTTTGAATGGATCGGTTTTAAAGATAACTCCATGCCTTCTCATCTCATTCGAATATAACTGAACACAACGGCGGGTTATAAGCTCCTCCTGATCTTCCCACTCTCGGCGGTATGCCAAGAAAACCCCGATCAAATTGACGAGATCAAACCAGCACGGGGCATATTTTGCGCCTTCCCAATCAATAAACTTGATTTTCCACGATTTCTCCTTAACATTGTAGGCCGCTATGTTTGCAGTGTGAAGATCTCCGTGGATAATGCTGCAGCCTTCATGAACGACCTCCGGGAAATAATCTGGCCCTCTCTGCAGCAGACCCTTCACGAGCGAGTAATATGGATTTATCATTTCTTTTAAATGGTTGTTTTTCATCGCTTCATCTAAATAATACAAGGTTAACTTATTTATGCTTTTTCTTTCTTTTCTCATAACATTAGAGCTAAATTGAGGCAGCCAATCACCGAATAGTCGCTCATGTTGTTTAAAGCGTTCATTCATCGTAGAGGAGTGGAGCTTCGCTAACGTAGGAATGATTTTGTCAAAGTGATCCGGATTATACTGCACCCGCCCTTTAAGAGGTTCGATGTATTCCATGAACACCCACAAATCGCGTCCGTTTACATTTCTTTTGGTTTTATAAACTAGTGGCATGAACGGCTGAAGTACTTTTCTTCCTTTACGGTATATATTTTTCTCAACCGTGCTTTCCGGTCGGTCTTTTTCGAGCGGTTTCGAAATTTTAAGAATGATGGGAATGCGCTTTTGTTCATGTTTGATTTCAAGTTTCCATATACTGCTTTTGTATGAGTCTTTTAAACATTCCATTGTTTGATCATCTAATCTCACTTCGGTGCTAAAGAACTTGAATGATTTGGAAAACTCCATCTTACGCCATGTTTTTCGAATGAATCGCTTGTCTATTCTGCTGGTTGGACTCATTAGTCCTCACTCCATTTTTCGCTTTTAAACCATTGTATGTCGAACATAGAGATGCGCATCCATTCATTTGCCTAACAAACGGAGGTGTGCTGTGCTCGTTCTCCAATTGGCCACGGTAGATTCTTTAATAATTTTGATTCTATATAAGATGGAGCGTTCTTCAGCTCAAGTTACATAAAATGCCACCAGAGTCGTTATGGAGAGGCATCCGCCTGTCTGCCATCCTCATAACCTTTCGCAAATCCAGCTTTAAAGTCTTCCATGTAGGAATGATCATACCCATGGTCATGGACTTGAGATAAAGGCCGGGATCTGCCGACCCCAGGCCTGGAGCTGTAACGGCCACCGGCTCGATGGCGCTTGCCTTTCTTGCCATGACGGCGTTTACTGCCTGATGACTTCAGGCCACGCAGCCCCTTTGCGAATGATTTCTTCCGAGCCATTTCTGAAGTCTTTCGATGATTCCTAACGGATAATGCCATGTTCATGCCGAATCCTCCTGCAAGGTTCAGTTCGTAGCTTCTAACCCGGCCTCGTTGTAAGATAGCTGGCACTCGGATGTTATCCAGGGCGATGCCGGACTGCCTAATTTGTACCGATTTAACGGAATGCCTGTCAACATTTCAGCCATCACGGATTGATAGCCGACAAGCAGCCGAATATTCTCCGCGAGAGTGCGCGCGGTTGTTTCAGAATGTGCCGTAACCTCTGCGATACTTTCCAAAATACTTGCCAGCGCTTGCTGACTTCTAGCAATGGATGATACCATAGCAATCTTGGCTTCATGTTCCCGCTGTATGCGCGCGATCATGAGTCCGTGTCTCCGAAATCGAATGCATCAAATCCCATGGCGTCATCTTGTTCAGCTTCCGTTCCGAGGATAATTCGCAGATTCCGGCACAGACCGGAGCCTATTTTCGTCAAGCCCTCGATTTGCTCAACAATTTGCTCGTGAATGGATAACGAATCCTTCAACTCTCCCTTGGAACGAGGATATTGAGTCAGGACCCATTGACAAACCTTTTCGGCTTCTACCGCTTTCCCTTGAAGAATGAGATAGGTATTATATTGAATAGTAACGGATGCATCGAGAATCCGCATGAACGATTCCTCTTTACTCACATACATTCCCCCTTAACCAACGAAGTCGGATCCCATTATTCTTCACCTTGCTCGGTCGCTTTAAGCTCTTTCATTACGATTTCCAAACTGTCTGCCGATGTTTGTTGTAGGTCGGCCATGGCGTTCAAATAAGCAGTAATGCTGCTATTGACTTGTTCCACCTGGGATCCTGACGATCGGCTTCCTAATAATTGTCCCCCTAACGATGGTCCTTCTCGTGAATTTGGTTCTTCGGAGGTTTGGATTTCATGATTGGGTAATGAATGTATAATTTGAGCCATGCGGACTGCTGCATGACGCTGAGCTTCTAGAATGCGCGCTAACTGCCGCTGGGAGTGCGAAAGGTGTTCGACCATATCATCAATTTTTTTCTCCACGACATAACTCTCCTTCGCTCATCATATTTTTCAACATATGCTTCGACAAGCTTTCTGGTGCCATGAATAATGCCGTCTTTCGAATCAGGTGAATAGATCCTTAGCCTGCAGCATCGTTCTATATTGCTGTGGAACACGTCCTAACCATTCGCTTATGCTTTCCTGTAATGATGGACTCCCTTCATCTAGTCCTCCAACATCCGATAACAGCTCCGGGCGGAACAGAGCACAGCACGCATTTAACCGATTATGAGTATCCACTTCATCCCTAGGCAGTATGGGGGTTCCTGACTGTGCAAAACTCACACAAACCGTTTTGATAGCGGGGGCATGTTCCAGCTCATCCGTCAGACCGCCAATCCAGTTATCCATAACAGGTGTACAGCCATATAGAATAACTAACTTCTTCCCGTGTGCAGCACGAAGTGCCTTATTAAGAACAACCCCTATGCCTTGATCACTTCTCCCGACAATGTGTCGTACCGCTCCGATACGGCCGCGTACATATTGCCTTGTTCCTTCCGAGGATCCGGCATCAGCGATGAGCAGCTCATATGGATGCGGCGTTAAGGCTTCGATTCTTCTGATCTTGCCAATGGCATCTTCATTTGAATCATGAATGGGGATAATGATGCTGATGCCGTCAAATGAGCAATCTCCGTTATTTTGTCCGTGTTGAACGCCATAAGAATAGCCAACGATAAATCCATCCTTCCGTCCTTCAACCGGATCAGCTTTGGGAAGAGTCGCCGATAAAGATGTCCGTAAGCGAGCGCCTCGTCTCCTCATCGTAAAAAGTCCTTCATATAAATTCCGCCTCCCGTTTCTCATCACTGCATGAGGACCGAATAATCTTTTGGCAATTCATTTCTATTGTATGTTGACTTTCTCGCTCCGTGACGGCATCCGCAGGGACCATTCTATCCTCTAGACACATCATAATCTGTAATTATGTATACAACTTGATTGGAGCAGCATTACGCGAATACTGAGAGTAATACGGGGAACTCCTTAAAAATCACTTCCGCGGATGATTGGCACTTGAATCTCCGGGATGGCATCTTCAGCATGTTTACGATTTTGATCCTTCCTGCTTACTAAAAAGGATGGGTGGAATCTCGCTTCCCCCATCCTTCTACTCCCTTATGTTTCCATCCGGCCTATTGAAATCCAGTACAACCAGCCTTCTGAGATCAATGTACCTGCTGGTCGTGTAATTCCGATGGCCACCTCCTCATGCTGCCGTTTTCGAATGCCAGCTTGAAACACCGGATCACTGCACGATGCCACCACTACGTAATGTTCATCTTGATAAGAGGTCTGAAGCGGTACTGTAATCTCGATCGTTTCATGTTCATCAGTAAAGGTAAAGGGGATGGATCCAAACTGCTGAAGTAAAGGGATGTCAGGTATCCCATGAACCGGATTAAATGAAAGATGACTCGGTTGAACCGACTCAAGTGCTAGTTTGGAAGATATGATGGATTCGGATGACAAATGAATACTGTGTATGGCATAATCCTCAATCGCCTCACTTCTTACACTACGATGCTGCAGATGGGAAGCACCGATTACATCATCGGTCAACGCGTGATCCATCATACCCTTCTCTAAATCTGACCAGTTGGCGGAAGTTCCTCTGATGGCCATCTTCTTATAATAGCCATCGTACCGCCGAAAGGGCCTTCCCCTTCTTATCCTGGTGATCCTTCTGGCTTTGTTCACTGTCGGCTCTCTCCTCTGCTTCTAATCGTTACATTCATCCTATTCAAGAGATAGGGCTACTGCCACTGCCGGTTAGATGGTTTGCATCAGGTTAGCCCATCGTTCTGCTGTATGATCCCACCTGAAACGTTGACGTACCGTTTCACGACCGGCCATTCCGATTTGTGTACGCAGATTCTCGTCTTGAAGCAATCCGTTAATCCGTTCAGCGAGTCCGCCAGGAAAATCATCTCTTTGAACCAGATAACCCGTCACACCGTTCTCCACGATCTCCGGGATACCGCCTGCGTTCGCAGCGATGACAGGAACCCCAGCTGCCATTGCTTCAACATTTACGAGTCCAAAGGCCTCCCTCGGCGCTGAGGGGACAGCCACAATATCAGCAAGCGAGTACCAGTCTGCAATCGCTGGATAAGGGACAAAGGGTCGAAAGTATACCCAATGCAAATAAGGTCCGGCAGCTTTTTTCAGTTCCCGGACATAGGCGGTTTCCCGATCGGATCCGTAAGCTGCACTTCCGATAATAAGCAATAAAACCTCTGGGTGCTTGTCAATAATATGTGGCATTACGTCAATCAGATGGTGAACCCCTTTGTCAGGGATAAGCCGTCCCGCAAACAGGATGATACGACGTCCACTCCATCCGTATTGAGCAAGCTTTGCCTCTTTTAGGGCCTTGGCAGCAGGGCTGAATGCCGGAGTAAAATGATCAAGACTAACACCAAGATGATTAATCGTGATCTTCTCCAAAAGCCAAGCATGTCTTGAAGTAATATCCTCCAGCAGAAAACGGCTGTTTACTACAATGCCGTCCATCCAGCGGGCAATGTTCCCAAAGCGCTGCTCGCTCATATATGGTGGCATAATAAATGTATTGGAATGAAGATTAAGTACGACTTTCACATGCGGCAGATGCATTTTGAGGCGCTGGGCCAGCAGCGGCCGATTGTGAACTTCAATAATATCCGGTCTCCATTTCTGGAGTCTCCGCAGCAAGGAAGGATAATAATTCGTACCAGATGGCAGGCGGTAGCACGGAACGCCGTTAATCGCGTCTTTTGAAGGGAGCCCTTTTCCCAGCACTCCGAATATGCGCACATCCATGGTATCCTGTGCCAATGGAATGGTCTGCTCGACTACCCGCTCGACGGAGCTGCTCCTCCCCGATGGAATAACAAACGATCCCGGCGTCACAACCGCCACCTTCCGCAAACCCATAACTCCACATCCTTCTCACATCATATCTATATGAAAAACACCTGCTGATATATCAAAGGTATCAATCCCCTTGTACCAGTAGCGTTTCGTTGCCTTATTCAAAATAAACGCATACCTGTCATTTGTATGGTCTCATACCTTAACATATACCGGATCAGGGTCTATTGGTGACTATTATCCAGTAAAGAATAGGCCAACCACGGGCGACACCCGTCCATCCGGGACAATCTCCTGCATGCATACGATGTGGTACAAAGACTACATGATCTGTGGTAACAAGGAGGATGACCATGCATCTGGAATATGTCGGCATTCTACTCAACAACAATACGTATCGCAGAATTTCCAGCGGGGAAACCGGCACTGAATCACTAACCAATTATGAAGAAGCTGCTGCCGTGAACGGGTTGATTCCTTGTTTTTTTACCATTCATCATATTTCACTAGAGACTGGAAAGGTGACTGGTTATATTCCGGCTCCAGTTGGATATTCACGAGTGCATATCCCCCTCCCGCGCGTTGTTCATATGCGAGCTATTTATCATAAAAAACAGGAGCTGGCGCTGATTGATCAACTAATCAATCGCGGGATATTTATTTATAACGGGCGTACACGCTACGGTAAAAACGTCATACATCATATGTTGGAGCAGGACCAGGGGATATCACCATCCCTGCCTCATACGGTTAAAGCTACCCCCGCCTCGATTCACTCCATGCTTAGTCAGCACGGGGATCTCGTTTTAAAGCCATGCAATGGAAGCATCGGGGTTGGTATTATGCGATTGAAAGGTAACTCCCTACGCAGTCAATTCACTTACTCCCGCTCATTACCATCGGCCAAGGGGTGGAGAACGGTTACCCTGCCGCCCGGAAAGCTCCATCCCCTGATCTATCAGCGGATCAGGAAAGCTCCATTCCTTGTACAGCAGCGCATTCCGCTTGCCGAATATGATGACCGCCCCTTTGATATCAGAGTTACCGTTCAGCGCGGGGGAAGCGGGCGCTGGGAGGTCGCCGGCATGTTTGCAAAAACATCGGCCCCACGAACGTTTGTCTCCAACATTGCTCAAGGCGGCTCAGCCTATCGGGTACCGGACATACTATCCCGCTGTATGCCTGGTGTAGCTGTCGGGCCAACCATAGAACGAATCGCTGAGTTTTCCCTCCACATCGCCAAGACGCTGTCCTTGTTTATTCCGTTTGCCGCTGATTTTGGAATGGATATTGGCATTACAGAGGATGGAAAGCTCTATTTCATTGAATGCAATGGCTGCGATCAACGTTATGGTTTTTTGGAGGCTGGTATGGCTGATGCATGGAAATGCTCATACCACAATCCAATGGCCTTTGCCCGTTATCTGTATGATAACGGTGTCTGGCCTCATTATTGAATGACAAAAACCAGCTTCTCCCTAAAGATCAGGGAGAAGCTGGTTTTTCACGATTTTAATGAGGCACCTGGGATTTAAAATCTCCTTTACTGGATTTATCAGCATGATAAAATACGATATCCCCGTCCAGCAGAGAAAACCGCTTACCATACGGATCGTTATACGTGCGGCTGTACCCTTCAAGCTGCCATTGATTCATGAGTGGGGCATGAATGTATTGCAGATGGGGTTTGGCCGTATTGCCCTCTCGGATCGTCTCGATGTTGAAATTGACCACGATATACCCTTTTTTGAGAAAAATCGGGGATTTCTCGTCCAGTCGGTTCGTCCGTCCATAAGCGGCCAGGTCGGTTCCTTTCTTCACCACGTACACATCGGCAGGAAGACTGTATTCACCATACCAGCGCTGTACAGCCGCGTTGGCCCGCTCCGTATCAACGGAGGCAGGCAATCCTGACTTCGGGCCGATCAGTGTGCGTATTTCGAATGGTAGCAGCATCCAGTCGAGCCGCCCTACCCAGGTCTTGCCCTTGCTGATCTTCTCCAAGTACTGCTTCATGTAGGCTGCCGCGGACATTCCCGCCGGGGCTCCGCCGCGTTTATACAAATACGATGCGGTATCCTGCAGCTCGCCTTGCGGAACATTGCGCAGCCTGTCATTCAGAATGACATAACGCTTCTCCGTGTCCTGCGGGGAACCGATCCGAATGAACTTCCGGTTTCCGCTGTGGTAATACAGATCAACGGGCTGCCGTCCGCTGCCGTCTGGATTAACGAAATAAAAACTCGGTGTAATTGAAATGCCGTCTTGTACACCAAACATATTGCCCTTCGTCTTTAAATCGAATTTGAAGTGGTAGCCTGTCTTTACGGCCGCATTCTTATACCCCTGTGCCGGATGTTTGCCCGGTGCGATGGGAAGTGTGTACGGAAGCGAGTTCCCGCGTGCTCCACCGTCAATATCCCGAAGTCCTGTCCAATAGGACGCACCACTTGGTGTTGCATTCCCTTTTTGTTTGCGGAAGACCGTCTCCCAGTTATAATCGGCAATATCCGTGATATGGAAATCATATACGCGCCCGATCACTTCAACCGGTTCTATATCCGTAGCCACATGGTGAGCCAAATCCTGATTCGCGCTGGGCTGTGTCGTAAAGTCGGAAGGAGCGTTCTCCGCAATCGTACGGAAGTATACCTGATAATCGCCCTCATCCACCCATACCGGCAGGAAAAACTCCGTGTCCAGCTGAGCCGTCGGGATTGTGATCCAGGTGTCTTTGGGATAAAAGGTGCTCCTGTCGCTGCTGTAGACATCGAACGGAAAATAGACCTGCTTCGATCTTACATATTTCGCATAGTCTCGATCTCCGTATCCCTGGATATTCCGATGCTGACCCGAGGTAGGAATACGCACCGTAAACGGCCGATCCAAGATGAATGCAGACCGGTTTGGGTTCGGGGTCGTCTTCTGGTTGTGGGCCTGATCATCCGTCACCGAGGAATAATTGACTACCGGCGTATGGACGGTGACGGTGTTAATGGCATTGACCGGAAATGATTGATTAGACCCGCCATTAATGTTGCCGGGTATGAGATCATATTCAATCGTTCCTGTGCTCGTCGTATTCGCTTTATTCAATAACGTATTGCTAATGAGATAGTTTCTGCCGTATAGGACGTCTCTTTGAATCGTCGCAGCCGGAGGAATGATCCCTGGTGTTGGTGCCGTCCCTTGCGCCCAGCTGTCACTCATTACGGTAGATCCGTTAAACAGGACTCTATCGTTTTTCACTTGGTTTTGACCTACAGCCGACTCCGCTACGGATGTAAAATCCGTTGTCGGTACTGCTGGCCTGCTCGAACCGCCTGAAACGGTTTCCGTCCCTAAATCCACTTCTTCGCATGATGCAGGCTCCACATGATCGTCAACATTCGCGCTATGATCGGATGTAAGGACAGGAGGGGTGTAACCGGTTGGAGTAAGGCTCACCGAACCGCCAGGTAATGCATAATTGCTAACGGTTGTTTTGGCTAACTTATAAACCTCCAGGTTATCGATTTGCCAGTAGGAATACGGCCTCGTTATCGTAACTTGTTCTTCTACCTGAACCTCTTCTTCCATAGGTTCATCTGGCGTGCCGGGATCATCCGGACCCGAGCTTGGTTCACCCGGTATCGTCCAGGTGAGAATGTACGTCTTTTTGACGGGGACGGTGTAGGTGATGTCCCCCAACATGTTCGCCCATTGGTTCTTGTACAGATAATTGAGTCCAAACACATTGACGTACAGGGATTCCGAAGTCGGTATCCCGTCCAGAACATCAAACTTTTCAGAGTCTCGATCGTCCGCCTTAATTACGCCCGTTGCCACGGGGTCCATAACCGTATGTGATGAAACAGTTCCCTTTCTCGCAGCACCAATTTGGATTCCGCATGTATTGGGTAAGCCACCCGGATCTCCTCCACCGGTATTCCCGCAAGACGAGCCTGTCCCAACCTGAATCGAGGTATCGTCGGTTTCATCCAGTGCCTGGGCCGTATCCTTAAAATGAGCCGTAATCGTCGCTTGCCCTGTCGTTGCTACGGCTGTCACTACACCTGAAGCATTGATAGTCATGACACTGCTATCCGAGCTCCGCCAGGTCAACTTGTCGTGTCTTTGCAGATTGTATGTACTTCCGTCTACCTTCGTTAATTTCGCTGTGAGCTGAATGGTACCGGACGGTGGCACGCACGTCGCGCCTGTGATTTCTAAGCCTGATGTTCCATCTGCAAAGGTGGCTCGAAGGAGTTTGTCTTTGTACATATAAGTGTAAGAATCAAATGACACCCAAAACTTAGCAAAGTACCATACTTGCTTAGCTCCCGGATTTGCCCAGTATTTATTATAAGTGTCATTGTTAAAGGTTTGAGTATAATACATCCTTATACTATCAATTGAAGTAACATCTGCTATTTGACCTACTAAGGTGCTTGGATCAGTTGTCCCGGTAGATCCATGAACGTCAGGGACACGTGATGTGTTGTCAATTTTAGTATTTGAGGAACTGATATCATTTGTAGAAATAGCGTTATGTTTTATCCACGTTCCTTCCAGAGTATGCCCGGTTTCACTGATCAAAAAAGCAGTGGTGCGATTGATAGGTAAAGATAATTTATTATCGGTACAGCCAGGGTATTTGGGAAGTTGATGCCCTTGAATTGTTTCTTTTTCTACAAATCCATTACAGTTTTTATTATCCATGATAGTACCATTGGTACTTGATGCCTTCCATAACTGACCAAAATCATGACCTGCATCTGTTACTGACCATCTATCCCAGTAATATACGCCACCATAATTGGTATTATCTAAGGATGAAACCTTTAATCTTGTTCCACTAAGAGAATCCTTCCCAGCCCATGTCGTAGAACCAGCTGTGAATCCCTTGACTGATCTGATCGGGTTATTTGTACTTTTATTTATCCACTCTAGTTTTTTTATTATTTTTCCTGCAGGTGCGTTTACACTAATTCTTGTTGTCTCTAACTCCTTCTTTGATGAAAATAAAAGTCCGCTATATTCATAATCGTCAGAATTTGTTACAAAATCATACGTGATATTCTGAGTAGTTTCAGCAGCATCCACAGATTCAATTGGAGGAATGTGGATAGACACAATAGACAACAAAAGAAAAAAAACCGTTATTTTATTGATAGAGTTATTCTTAATCATGTTGAATTACCTATCGAATAAGCTTTGACTTAGATAGAGTACTCTGATAGATTGGAGCTCCCGCCGAGATTGTTTCTACCAAGACTCTTATGTTTCCATCTGTGCTAAATCCAGTTTTCGGGATGACTAGGCCATTAACATATCTTTTTGGATCTTTGGATTCAACAAGAGAAGCCATATTCAATAGCTCTCCAGTTGGTTGACCGTTATATCCCAAGATCGCTAGATTTAATTGATTAATTGGGTAGGACTTAGGTTTTTTATTTACCGGCAAATGTGACTTCAATACAATAACATAGGCTTGGAGATCATTGCTGAATACATTTTCTTTCGAACCAAACTTCCAAACCAGCTTCTCTTTACTCGGAAGAAGTTTACGATTTGGATCTTTTGGGTCGTTCCAATCAATAGCTATTAGTTCATCTACTTGCGCTACAACGGACCCATCCTGTGCTCCAAATCGTAACTTAGACATTTTCCATGAATCAATCCCGAAATTTTTATTATGATTATCCGGCCCATTAAAAATCTCTGGTGCCACCGAGAAAATATTTGTCTTATGCCAATACACTTCAGCCGCAGCTACCGCATATTTATCAACGGGGAGTTCCTTGCCGCTTTTTACCTGAAGCAAACGCTCTATAACCGCAATGGCTTGAGCCCTTGTCGTAGTGCCCGTAGGAGATATTACGCCAGGCGCGGTCCCCGATATGATGCCATCGTTGGATGCAAGATACATCCACTGCTTGTCTTCCACATTCTTATATCCCAGCGCTTTTACCGCTAGCTTAGCCATCTCTTCACGCGTCAGTCGTTCCGTCAAGTTACTGTTTCCGAAATCGCCGGCCTTATAAATTCCTGCCGATTCTGCGGCAGCCACGTAAGGAGCATACCAGGAACCTGAACTTAAGGAAGCCACCTCAATATCCAAAGCTGAAACCGCCATTTTCATAAATTCCGCTCGAGTTACCTGTTTGTTAGGCAGGAATCTTTTATCCGGATAACCATCGACATAACCTCGTTGTATTGCATCTTGAATAGCCGTCTGGGCCCAGTGGCCTTGAATATCCGTAAAATGGCTCGTCTTCGTCTCACGAGACTCCGCCATTTTGTCTGCGTTGCTCTCTTGCGCTGCCTCCACCGTGTTCAGATAGAAGCTTCCGACAAACAGGGACAATGCCGTAAATACACTGATCGAGATCTTCTTCATGAATATCCTCCTATACAAGTTGTGGAATAAAACCTATGCCATTGCTCCATATCTCCTTCCTACGCCCTTGCTTAGGGACATCTACCGCCGTCTCTCATAATTACACATCAATTACATTTTTGGATGGATGAGAGAAATTATAGTTATATTATCATATAATCATCTATTTTGGTATAATATTCCTATCCTGATTCTAATTCACTACTACATTCGCATCTCCACATGACCGTGGTTAATTCCTCATAAACTGATAAAAACCTCGACGATAGTCACATGAACATGTGTCCTTTCGTTCGAGGTTTAATTGTTACATGTAGTGGAACCGTTATAAACCGGTGGAGGATTCATCCCGGTCCCCGGCCTGAATTTCAGCTTTTTCCGCGCTTTGCTTATATACAGCAGCCAATACCTTCTCATAAGCGCTTTCAAATTCATCGGGCAGCATCGGCTTGATTTGTTCCAATATGGTCAACAGTTTAAATAGCGCCTGTACCTCCTCTTCCGTTAAACCAAGCGGGTACATTGCAAAATGCCCGATAAATGTGTAGCCTCGGCCTCGGCCTTGGTGTGTGATGGGAATATGCATGGCGCTGAGGGCATCCATATCCCGATAAATGGTTCTTTCGCTGGTTCCACAACGTTCGGCAAGCTCGCGAGCCAGTATACCTGGTCTTGCTTGTACAAGGGTAATGATTCTCATTAGTCGGATCAGTCGGTCTGTCATATGGCATTCTCCCTATCTTTCTAGTAAATTAGACATATTTTGTTTGACTGCTAAATAGTACATTCGACCCTGAAATCATTTTTCCTTTTTTATATACAGATTCTTCATTCCTAGTTAATTTTTAAGTCTAAAGTCCCTCTTCCTATTCGCATTTTCAGAAGATAATTGCCGATATGTATCCAGATACAAACCAATTAGTTGATAAAGGGTCTCTGCCTCCTTCAAATAATCCGCGTCTCGAAATCGAATTGCGTATAAAAGCATCTCATCTGCCTGTCTACGAATCATTTCTTCCCCTTGAGCCAGCTTTCCCCGTTCCAGCTTTCCTATAGCCTGCTCCAGAATGGAAGCATTCTGGTATAATTTGAGCACCTTCTCCACACGATAATCTGCCCTTCGGTATTTCAATGCCGTATGGTTGCTGAATTGAAGTGGAATCGTTCGGGACGGCTGCAAAACCACCTTCCGCTTCTGTACATCCATATATGTCCATAGAGCGGTAATAATGGGATACACCCCCGATTGCCTAGCTCCGACACTTAGCTCAAGAACCAACTGTTTGGATCTCCCTTCCGACAAAGAGCCTAAAGACAACGAAATGTTACGATCATTCAATATCTCACCTTGGCATCCATACATACGCTCCACTTGAACGCGTTCCCCTAATTGTAGGTGTAGCTGGACATCTTCAGCCATGCACTGATTAAAGCCATGGAACTGCGTTTTTTGCTTTAACACACCAGCCCTCCACTCGATCAGCAGAAAGACCTGACTAGTGCCCCCAGCGAATACATGGCTGTGGCTCCATGTAAAATCCGAAAACAAGCCAGACTGCAATACATCCACCTCTTTCCTCTTCTTCTATTAATGTACCAATACAGATGGACATCTTACTGTCATGGAACGTATGTTCCTATTATGAATTCGACAAAAAAAGACCACAGCCCTAGCAGCTGCGGTCTTTTAGATATGCAGATTTTTGTCAGATGTCGGCTAAGGAAGCCTTTTACTACCTTGAAATTGACTTATTCCTACAATAAAACGGTCTGTACAATCGCAAGGATTAAAACATAAATGCCTAAAGCAATCCCTATAAATTTAATCCATTGGCTTGATCCAATGCGGTACAATTCGATAACAGCTGCGCAGTTCGCTGCCAATCCCGTCATTAAAGCAAATACAAGGATGAGGGATGCCAGCTTTAACGACATGAAACTGATCAATCCACTTACGATAAGCGCCGCTCCGAATGGCAGCTGAAAAGAGCCGATCTTCGCAATGAATTCCTTTATGTCAAGCTTCTGCTTCGTAACCATATTGCCCGTAAACCAGAAGGAACCCAATAAAATAACGGTTGAGAACAACCCCATTAAAAGCGCCCTGCTCCCCATGCCGAAATTACTTAACACGGCCGACATCATGCCCAAGCCGGAATAGATAAGCTGCTTAAAGCCAAGGCCGAACAACCAAAAGCCGATGATACTGGAAGCCATCCCGATGAGACCGTAGATTAAACCAGTCTGATCTCCCCGCATGTTCAAAGCACTCATCGGATTTTTCAATAAGTTCTTCAGGACCTGCCCATCGACTTGAATGGTTGAGGCAGTCTTGGCATCTAAAGCTCCAAATGATGAGGACGCTGTACGCTCTGGTCCCGGCTCTGCCGCTGACGCCGTGTATTTCATAGAATTCGCTGCGATGTCGTCAACGCATTGATGTGCGACGTTTTCCGTTAATTTCTTGCCGCAATGTGTACAAAATGCCATTTCTTCAAAACCCCTTCTCACATATTATGGTTTATGTATATTGGTTCATGTTACAACCTAGTATAAAGGAAAATTGTATGAATTTGTAATGAAATCTTCCATGAATCGTCATATTTATTCAGACGAATTCTCTGTTTTTTAACACAAAAAAAACCGGAGGCGTTCTCCGGATTTTAGTGGCTGTGTTTTCATATAAAAGTCTATTAACCTATTTCTGCTGCCGAAACGGGCTTAGTATTCCCCATATGTCTTGGTATGCCTTGAATGGGAGCGTACGTTACTTTATCAATTAATAATCCGTTGCCCACGGGTTTTCCATTCACTGTAATCATAATTTTCTTCACGTTGTTATCTTTCATCATGATCAAAATCTCCTTTTATCTACTGTTCATTTATGATAATTCGTAGGGGATGGCTTGATAGGCGCTTACTTACATACATTACCCTTTACATGAGCAAGTTAAACAACTTGGCCTGCTAATAGATTCACTTCCACCGCAAATGTGGGTAATATATATTAATAGAAACCTGTCGGAATCTAATTCGTATTTACTATAAATAATCGAATGGTGGTGATCCTCTTGCATAAGCCGACAAAATCCAAGCTAATTCAACTTTCTCTCATCTTGCTGGTGGCGGGGATGGCGCTGCCGGCCGGTGGACGGACCGCCAACGCCAATTACTTTAACAATATGTATGATGATATCCAGCAGTTCTCCGGACTGCCCGATGAAATAAACCAGCTCAAGAACAACTATAACCAAGCCCTACAGGAACTTGATAAAGCCATGATCGCTTCCGAACGGCTGCAGCAGCAAAATCTAACCCTGGCGGAACAGAACTCCAATCTTGCGGAGCAGAACCAGCAATTAACCCAAATGGTAAGCCAGCTTCAGGAGGCTGAAGCCGCACGAAATCGCGGGGCGGAACGTTTAAAGACCGTGGCGATCACCGCCGTGGCATTGGCTGCCGGTTATTTTGTGATCATTCGCTTCCTGCGATTCGGCATGCGCCGAACGAACCGATCTAAATAGGACAAGCTCTGATCCAAATCCCCACCATTCAACCCAGGCAAAAGGAGGCGCGGCCATGATTATTCGAATGGAAGATGCAGCCGGCAGCGGAGCAGGACAAGCGGTCACGTTCTCCCTGACTGAGGACGACACAGCCCACGTCCTTCATCCTGAGCAAATCGTTGCCTATCGGGGTCCCTCCTCCGGACGCAGCGACCGTCTCATGAACGTAAAAGGCATATACCGCAAGAAAAAACTGATTCGTGCCGATATTACAGGGCCTAGTCAATTTACGGCTGCGCTCCCCCCAGGCTTCAATATGCATGAAATTCAGTTGGAAGGCGAACAGGACATGCTCTATGATTTTCGGCATGTTTTCTTTTATACTAAACATGTTACGATGCAGACACGAATCCTTAAGATCAAAAACATGCTGGTCACGCGAGACGCCATTAAGATGAAGTTTTCGGGAAACGGCAGTATCGGCATTTTGACCCAGGGTCCGGTATGCAAAGTCAAGCTGCATCCTACCGAGCCATTGTATGTGGACGCCGGGAGCATCATCGCCTATCCCGAAGCGGCCAAGCTGGACCTGACCGTATATGGCAATCATCTCGCCAGCCAGCATATGAACTATCACTGGAAGCTGACCGGTGACGGTTATGTGTTGTTTCAAGCAGGACGCCAGAATCAGCGGCTCGTGGACGAATTAAATGACGAGGGCATCATCAAGCGTTTTCTGCGGGAAGCAATTCCCTTTGGCGGAGTGTTTATCAAATAATCGGGCCGTGTTATAATGGAGGGCGTAATCAGACTGTATGCTGGATATAACACCCACTGCGGTCACAAGGACAAACAGAAGACAATCCATACGCCTGTCGCGGTGTGTGGGAGAGGTTCGTGAACTCCCTCTATAAAAAACTATCGTGTCTTATTCGGTGTTACACCCTAAGAATAAGGCTTGTTTTTTTACGGATTCAGTTCAATGAACTTCTCTTTCTTCTAGAGGTTCAGCCCTTCCGGCTGTTCTTAAATTATGAAGGATGAGAGGTTTTTTTATGCTTAAAAATGAAAAAGCGGTCGTTGTTTTCAGCGGTGGTCAAGACAGTACCACCTGCCTGTTCTGGGCGAAGGAACGCTTCGCCGAAGTCGAAACCGTCACCTTCGATTATGGCCAACGCCATAAGCTTGAAATAGAATGCGCGGCACAAATCGCCAAGGAACAAGGCGTGAAGCAAACAGTGCTTGATATGAGCCTGCTTAATCAGCTGGCACCGAATGCGTTAACGCGCAGCGATATCGAAATTGCCGAAGGCGACGGTTTGCCTACTACGTTTGTGGAGGGACGAAACCTGCTGTTCCTCAGCTTTGCTGCTGTACTGGCCAAGGGCATCGGCGCAAAACATCTGATCACGGGCGTATGCGAAACGGATTTCAGCGGTTATCCCGATTGCCGGGACAGCTTCATCAAATCGCTCAACGTTACGCTGAATCTGGCCATGGATTACCCGTTTGTCATTCACACACCGCTCATGTGGCTCGACAAGTCGGAAACCTGGGAGCTCGCCGACCAGATGAATGCACTCGAATACGTTCGCGACCATACGTTAACCTGCTACAACGGCATCAAGGGAGACGGCTGCGGGGAATGTCCTGCATGCAAGCTGAGAAAAGCGGGGCTCGACAACTATATGCAGCGACGTAACCGTGTAGCCGAAGGGGGGCGCCTGGTATGAGCCGCGAGCCCGGTGCTTTCCGCATTGTAGAGCAACTGCAGAAGCTTGGCGAAGACATCGATGCCGGAAGCCTGCGTTACCACCGGAAACGGGTACTTGTCTCCAAAGAGTTTACCTTTGATGCTGCCCATCATCTGCATTGCTATGAGGGAAAATGCAAGAACCTCCACGGCCACACGTACAAAGTGGTCTTTGGTATCAGCGGTATTCCCAATGAAATCGGCATTACCGTGGATTTTGGCGACATTAAAGATTGCTGGAAAACGGAAATCGAACCTTATCTGGATCACCGTTACTTAAACGAGACCCTGCCGCCAATGAACACAACAGCGGAAAACATGGTGGTCTGGCTGTTTGAAAAAATGGAGGAAGCCCTCCGCAGCAAAGAGTCGCACGAGCGACAAGGCACACGAACCGAATTCGTTCGCCTGTTCGAGACGCCGACCAGCTACGCTGAGGTCAGACGGGAGTGGATGATCGATGAATAATGTGCATGTAAAGCATGAGAACGATTCAAGTGCCTCCTCCCCTGTCATCGCGGTGGACCGTCCGATTCCCGTGATGGAGATTTTTGGTCCTACCGTTCAAGGTGAAGGCATGGTCGTTGGCCGCAAGACGATGTTCGTTCGTACGGCGGGCTGCGACTATCGCTGCTCCTGGTGCGATTCCGCATTTACGTGGGACGGGTCCGCCAAGGACACCATTTCGCGCATGAGTGCAGATGAGATTTGGCAAGAACTGTACCGGCTGGGCGGAGAACGCTTCGATCATGTTACCCTGTCCGGCGGCAATCCCGCTCTTCTCTCCCAGCTCGGCACGCTGGTGGATGAGCTGCACCGACACGGAATTACCGTTGCCGTGGAGACCCAAGGTTCACGCTGGCAGGATTGGCTGAATGATATCGATGAAGTCACCATCTCCCCCAAGCCACCAAGCTCAGGTATGGATACGGACTGGGGCAAGCTCGATGATATCGTCTCCCGGCTGTCCGCTCGGGCACCCGGCAGATCCTTCAGCCTTAAGGTTGTCGTGTTTGACGATAAGGACTTGAGCTATGCGGAAACAGTCCATGAACGATACCCGAATGTGCCGTTTTACTTGCAGACCGGTAATCCCGATGTAGGTACGGGTGATACCACTTCGCTGGTCTCCCATTTGCTGGATCGGTACGAGTTGCTTGTCGATGCCGTCATGCGATCCGATCGGTTGAACGATGTGCGTGTCTTGCCGCAATTGCACACGCTGGTCTGGGGCAATAAACGCGGAGTGTGACGGTTGTCCTAAAAATACGCTACACCTGATTGAGCATTTATTAATATATTTATAAAGGAGCTACACTATATGGCTGGAAGACAAAAAGAAGAAATGGAAGACGTCACCCTGCTTGGCAACCAAGGCACGAAATACACGTTTGAATATGATCCCGGCATTCTGGAGAGCTTTGACAACAAGCATCCCTACCGGGATTACTTCGTCAAATTCAACTGTCCCGAATTTACAAGCTTGTGTCCGATTACAGGCCAGCCGGACTTTGCGACCATCTACATCAGCTATATTCCGGATATTAAGATGGTGGAGAGCAAATCCTTGAAGCTGTACCTGTTCAGCTTCCGTAATCATGGGGATTTTCATGAGGACTGCGTCAATATCATCATGAATGACCTCATCAAACTGATGGATCCGAGATATATCGAGGTATGGGGCAAATTTACCCCGCGGGGCGGCATTTCCATCGATCCGTACTGCAATTACGGTCGTCCTGGAACCAAATACGAGGAGATCGCCGCGAACCGTCTGATGAACCATGACCTGTATCCGGAAAAGGTGGACAACCGATAGGAAGCCTTTTGCGTGAAATACGTCAGTTCTAATTACCGTAATGATGATAAAAAGGGTTGCCCGCATGGCGGATAACCCTTTTTATCATTTCAACAAGAGGAATAAACGATTACATAGGGTATTCCATATTCCTAAGCCGGTAATTCAGACGACGCTTCTTGTAGAGCATTTTCCCTGCCTCAGCCACATCGCTAATCGTCCCCTTGTTGCTGATTGAACCGAATACAATCCCAGCAATCGGAATCAGCTGAAACAACTTCTTCATCCCGAAGTTATCGGTATACGACTGAACGACTTCACGCCAGCCCTGCAGCTGTGAGAATACCTGCTCCGTCACTTGTTCATCATCAAAACTGGCGAGCTCCTCAAGCACCGCTTTTTTCCCCACGATATCGGCGGATGCAAACTGCAAGCACTTCACGATAAACACCCGCTCCCGGGGATCGTTCGGATCATACCCGTAACAAAGCGCCATCTCCTGCAGCACTTTAAGCGATTGACCGAGCACCATCGGCAGATCGGCCGCAATCGTAAATATGCCCCCGATTCCCGTTGCTGCTCCTTGCGCTGCGGCGAATTTGACGCGTTTTACGGTTAGCGTATCCGCTGCGCTATCCATGACTTGGAGCGGTAGCTTCGCGGCAAATGCCAAGGTAAGCCCGGAAGCAGCCTCCTCCTCTCCATTCTCATCTTCCATGTATTCCTCCTGAGCGGACTTGACGGAAGGGCCGGAAACCGGGTTTGGACCGTCCAATCCCGCTGTTTGCGCCAGAACCTTCATAACCGACTTCTCGCGAACCAGATGTTTCCCGCCGCTCTGAATAAATCCGCCTACCTCATTCAAGGCACTTCCGATTTTCTCTTGTACAGCCTTGGGCGTGAGGCGATCCAGCAGCATAAAAGGAATTCTTCCGAGCTTCTCCCAGAACATGACGTCCTTCTGCTCTTTCTCCCATTTCAAAATCTCTTGAAGCTGTGACTCCAGTTGTTGTCGTGATTCCATCTCGGTCATCCTCATTACTCCTATCCGCAATTAAAAAATAACTATAAACTGTATACGCAGGGCATGGAAGAAAGACGCAATAATTTTCAAATTTTATCTTATAACATCACTCATAAGGTTAATAAAAAAGAGATCAACCCCCATGAGGTCGATCTCTCTCTTTTATTTCCACAATCTGTCATGAGACGGCAAGCATACAGATGTGAGATTTATTTTCCCAAGAAGGCATTCAGCATCCAGGAATGCTTCTGTACATTGCTGACCATGCCAGTCAACAGATCGGATGTAGCGTCGTCCCCTTCTTGATCCGCGGCTTCGATGCCCGCCTTCAGTTCGTTGGCAAGCTGCTCGAAATCCGAAACCAGCTGTCCGACCATCTGTTCAGCCGTATTCTCATCGGAAACCTCCTGCAGCGTGGACAGCTTCAAATATTCCGCCATGCTGGCTGCCGGTTTACCGCCAATGGCCAGCATCCGCTCTGCCAGTTCATCCACATAACTCGCTGCTGTATTGTACAGTTCCTCGAATTTCTCGTGCAGCACGTAGAACTGATGACCTTGTACATACCAGTGATAGTGGTGAAGCTTCACACCAAGCAAACTCCAGTTGGCTACCTGCGTGTTCAAAATTTGTAGAAGTTCATTGGTTGTTGTTCCTTGTGCTTGTTGGGTTAAGTTACTCATTTATATCGTCTCCTTTAATATTGCATTTAGACTTATTCTAAATCCTTGTATTAATCATAACAGATTCTTGTCTCTTTTGCAAAGGAAATCGAAACTCATCAGATGAAGATAGGATGAAGAAATTACCTCCTATTTATACCTATCCTAGTTTATTTTTAAGATCAACTGCAATGACAGGCATCATATCTCTCTGCCGTGAAGAACCCTAGGACAAGCCCAGGATCGTTTTCATTTCCTTCCGCTTTTGCTTTGGATTCATCACATATAAAGTGTCCCCTGCCTCAATGACCGTACTCCCCTTAGGCGTAATGATACGCTTCTCCCGAATAATAGCCGTAAAGAGGATATCATCTGGCAGATTCAGTTGCTGAATCTCTTTGCCGACAATGGGCAAATCTCCATCCACCAGAACATGGTTGATCTCGGAATCCGCTTGTCCAAGAGCCATTAACTCTAATAAAGTCGGTGCTTTGGCTTTATCCTTCTCCACCAGCGAAAGCTTTTGCGTAAGCGGAGAGATCGTAGTGCCTTGGATCACCGCTGAGGTCAACACAACAAAGAACACGACATTAAAAAACAATTCTCCATGCCTGATGCCCGCCAGAACGGGATATGTAGCCAGGACGATCGGAACGGCCCCGCGAAGGCCCGCCCATGAAATTAATATTTTCTCCCGCATGGCAAATTTGGTGAACAACAGGCTGCTGAACACGCCGATCGGCCTGGCAATTAATATGAGAATCAAAGACAATAACAGTCCTTGCCATACGACCTCCGACAGCTCGTTCGGGAAAACAAGGAGCCCGAGCAGCACAAACATGACGATCTGCATCATCCATGCAAAACCTTGGTTAAATGCTTGAATTGTCTTGCGGTACGTCAGCTCGGTGTTGCCGAGCAGCAAAGCCATAACGTATACGGCCAGCAAACCGCTGGCACCAAGCCATGCGGCAGCGGCATAAGTCAGTACGGCGAATCCCAATGCCGTCACGGGATATAAACCCGAGGAATCGAAATTGATGCGATTGATCACATATACAGCCAGCATTCCAATAAGAACACCGACAACCAGGCCCAATCCCATCTCCTTCACGAAGGAAAAAATAAGACCGATCAAATGTAATTTCGGGTGTTCGATCCATTCGATTAAGGACACGGTTAGAAACACAGCCATCGGATCATTGCTTCCGGATTCAGCCTCCAGCGTCATTCGAATCCGTTTCTTCAGATTCGTTCCGCCGAGAACCGAGAAAACGGCTGCCGCGTCCGTCGAACCAACAATCGCACCAATTAACAGCCCCTCTTGTAACGAAATATCCAGAATGAATGCGGCGCAGATTCCGACGACAACCGTTGTCAACAAGACACCAATCGTGGCAAGTGAAATGGCCGTCCCCAAAACCGGCTTGATTTCTTTGAAATCGGTCTGCATCCCGCCTTGAAACAATATAACAATCAGCGCAAATATCCCGACCAGCTGGGTGAGCTCCGCATTATCGTAATAAATGAAGCGGCTGAGAATCATCCCGATGGCGATAAACAGTACCAGGGCGGGCATGCCGAAGCGAGAAGAAAACTTGGTGGTGAGTACGCCTGTCAGAAGCAAAGCGCCGCATAATAAAATCATGGAATCAACAAAACTTGGCAAGCTCATCCCTCCGGTGTCAGATTCGTAAGTTATATTACCCGAAAACTAACCCTTCCTCGCACACAACAAGTGCTTCTTCAAGAACGGAGTACAACGAAGCCGGACAAACAAAGAAGTTGCAAACGTTTACTGGAAATTCCACACCCAATGACTTTATACTGGTAACAAGCGACATACATAGGGGAGGCGTAAATCGAGTGAACATTTCTATTATGAAAAGCGATCAACTGCATCAAGCTGTTGAGCTGTCCAACCGTATTTTTCTGAAGCAGCCGGAACAGCCTTCTATGGGGGTATCCTTTCCTCCAATATTCTCACCGGGAATCAGCCATTCCTACGGCGCCTGGGATCAAGACAAACTCGTCTCATTCATGGGATTCGTACCATTTACCATTCAAACTCGCGGTGCAAGGTTAAATGTCTATTCCATCGGCTCCGTCTGTACGGATCCGGATTACCGGGGTCAGCGACTCGCAGGCAGTCTCCTGGAACAGTGTATCCGTCATGGGGAAGCTTCCGGGGCATCCTTAATCCTCATTTCCGGCGGCAGATCCCTGTACACCCGGGCAGGCAGCCGTTTGTTCGGCCGTGCATTCCGGTTCCAACTTGACCAGGGCGCCATCGAGCCCTTGCGGACGGTGACGGGAAAACAAGTGCGCATTCGGGGGATGCAGCCGCGGGATCTATTCCACCTTCAAAGGCTAATGGAGCAGCGGGAAGCCGGTTATGTCACCACGGCTTCGGAGCTTAACAAGCTGCTAGATGCAAGCGCCTACTCCAACGTGATCCGCCTTGAGCAGCAGGTGCTTGTCGCCGAAGAAGACGGCGTGCTGACCGCATTTGCCATCATCGCGGTACCCGGAGTTGTGATGACTCCTTCGAGAGAGTCTACCCTTGTAGAATGGGGGGGAAGCCCTGAAGCGGCGGCACTGGTCATAGCCGAGGCAATCTCGTCCTTCAACCTTTCAGAGCTAACGGTTCCGCTGCCTTGGCAGGATAAAGAGCTGGCAGCATTAATCCAATCTACCGGCGTCATGCCTGAATATATTCAGAATGAGGGGACCGTTTATTTGGTTAGCGGCCCAGAACTGCTTCGCCAGTTGGCTCCTTTGCTGCCTGAGGGGCTGATTCAGGCAGATGGCGAACATGGTCCTTACCGTATAACCCTGAACAATGAAGTATTGGAACTGGATGATGAGGGGTTGCTCTCGCTCCTGTTTGATCCGGAATCATCTTATCGGGCAAACGGAAGCGTAACCTTTGATCCTATTCCTCTCCCGTACACAGCAGGTCTTCAGTATATTTGACTTTAGGTGGACACTGAAGGTGCATTTGATCCCTCCCCTTAGCGGAGAGGTCATTTGCACCTTTTTATGTGCTAGGTTTTATATCTGAATCGTTCTACCAGGCTGCACAGCGCTGTTATTCATAACCAACTATGGCCGTCCGCCTATTTTTGACAGGATATGTGCCCTTCTTCTCCGCTTCTACATAGGATGAGATAACCTATCAGATGGAAAGAGGTGCATGGCTTGAGACAACATCCTAAAAGAGGCCTTGGTATTCCGGGTCTCTATCCCGGATACCCATTCTATCCTTATCCTTACTATCCTCCACCTTACTACCCGTTCTATCCGTACCCTCCGTTTTATCCGGGATACCCCGGTGGCCACGGATTTCCTGGACACGGGCATGGCCCGTGGCACCCTGGCAGACCGGGACACGGTCCGGGTTCGTGGTATCCCGGGGGTCCTGGTGGTCCTGGACACGGGCACGGACCTGGCGGTCCCGGTTCGAGGGGAGTACAGAGACAGCGCAATAAGCGGTAAACACACATTAACGCGCATGAACAAACCGCCCGGATTCATCCCGGGCGGTTTATTATTGAAAATTCATATTTTAACAATAACCTTTATCGTCTCTTCGAAATTTCATTCCGATCCGGACTTATGGCACCGCCATTACCATCACCATAACCTTGATATAGGTTAGGGTCTGGAACTGCATCCTCGGTAGCAGCCGCTGCTTCAGAGCGTGAGTCTATCGGCGCACCGGTACCGCTATAAGTGCCTTCTTCACGGTAATGATGTTCATTAATGGCGCTATTGCTGCGGAATATATCATATACCCGGCCACCATTCGTTTCATCTGCATCCACCATGACCAGAATATGGCCTTCATCCACATAGCCCCCATATTCCTCTGCTTGCTCTTCCGGAATTCCGAGGCCGATCAAACCACCTACCAATCCGCCCGCCCCAGCGCCTACGGCTGCTCCTGTAAGTGTTGCCGCAATCGGACCTGCCGCGATGATCGGACCAATGCCCGGAATGGCCAATGCACCTAAACCGGCCAACAATCCGGTTACACCGCCTAACACACCGCCTGTGGCCGCTCCGGATGCCAAGCCCTCAGGTGCCTTGGTGCCGGTCTCGTCCTGAATATGAGAAGATTCACCGCGATCCTTGGCAATAACCGAGATTTCATCGGCTCTGAAACCTTGCTGCTTTAGTTCCTCAATGGCCCGGGTTGCTTCCTGCTCCGTCCGAAAAGCTCCTACAATTTTCTGAGTCATATGAATTCCTCCTCGTGGTCATTTTCGGTTTATCGCTGTACACCCCTAACTTAAACGTCAGTCGCCATAATCAAACAAGAAAACCAATGTACCGCCTGCAAAAGTACCCGCCACAGCATCAAAAATCCCATAATACCCCATTCAATGCAGCTGGTAATATTTAACTTTATGATGATCCATGTTAATATAGCAAGTAAGCACTTGGTTCCTTATAAATAGAATAGGTTGGTGATTCCATGAACTGGTTCAAGCCATTCGAGGACGATCTTGCTGCCGCATTCTCAGCCTGCGAAGCAAGGCTTTCCGAGCTCCCTGCTCCCTTGAATGAAATCGGTCTTTCATACTTGAGAAAGTTTGACGTGTTCGAGCAGGACAGTTCCAAAAATTACATATGTTATCTGCTTCCCTTCTGGATGAAAGAACTGACCTCACTCCCCGCCGATGTATACCGTCACCTCTCAGCGGCCAACATTATCGGCATGTTGTACTACTTCATTCAAGACGACATCATGGACTCGCCCTATGACAGTCAGTCTCCCATAGATCCTAAACACCATCTCGCACTTGCCAACCTGCTGTATTACGAGTTTCTCACATCCTATCAGCCCTACTTTCCAGCGAATTCCGACTTCTGGTCTTATTTCAAAAACTACACGCATGAATGGTCTGAAGGCGTCCTCCACGAAACCCGGGACGATTACTTTAAGCACAACAGGGCCATGATTGCAAAAAAAGCAGCTCCCGTAAAGCTGGGAAGCACTGCCGCACTGCTGTTATCTGATCAAGCAAGCCTCATTCCACGAACGAATGATGTGATGAACCAGGTTCTGCTGACCTTGCAGATGATGGACGATTGGACCGATTGGAAGCAGGATCTTGCGGATGGCAGCTACAACTGCCTGCTGTCTCTCATTAAATCGGAATTGGGACGACCACATGGCGAGATTCTGACGCTGCCCGAAGTTCAAGAAGCCATCTATATCAACAACATGATGAAGCCCTATGCAGACATTGCCGCAGCGACCCATACTCATCTCTTATCGATAGATATAGATGCCCCCCATCTCATCTCCTTTCATCAAACGTTGGTGGATGAGCTTCAAACCGAAGCGAATCATATCGAAAACAGCAAAGAAACGCTTTCTTATGGCGGGTTAAACTATTATTTGTCTATTCTAAGCAAAAAATAATAGATTTTATATTTGTTCCATGGTATTCTTTAAGAGTAAAAAATAACCAATTTATTTGAAAGGGTGATTCTTATGACGACAGAAGCCATCTTTCAAACACAATTGATTCAGAAAGCTTGGGAGGATCCTAGCTTTAAGGCAAAATTGCTCAGCGATCCGAAATCCGCCATCAAGGAAGTTCTTGGGGTACGGATTCCCGACCACATCGAGATTCGAACGCTTGAAGAGAACCCTAACGAGCTCTATCTGGTCATTCCTCCGAATCCATCAGGCGTGATCAAGTCAGAAGCCAAAGAAAGAGCCATCTGGTAAAGACTACATAACAGCGTGGACATTTCATAAATAGAAGTAATCGGTACAACGAGTGGGGACGATAACCGTCATCGCTGCCGCAGCTTAGCGAATTATTCGCCAGCTGCGGGAAGCGTAATAACGGCATCCGTCCCCACTCCTTTTTTACTCGTAAAATAAATGTCTCCATCCATCGCCTCGATAATGCGGAAGGTCACCATCAGGCCAAGCCCCGTCCCCTTCGTTTTGTTGGAGAAATAAGGCTCTCCCAGCCGTGCCAACACATCGGGCCCCATCCCTTCGCCATTATCCACAACATGAATATATACCTGGTCTTGCTGGCGATAGCAGCGGATATGGACCAATCCCTCTTCGCCCAGCGCCTCGATGCTATTCTTAACAATGTTGATAAAGGCCTGCTTGAATTTCGAGGAATTCCCCCGAATCGTAATATCCTCCGGAATATCTACGGTAATCTTGCCTCCTTGGAGGTGTGCAAGCGGGCCTAGTATGCCTTCAATATGCTTAAACTCCTCCGAAACTCGAAGCACGGTGTCTTTGCCGAATTCCGGTTTGGCAAAGGTTAAGAAATCCGTAATAATGCCGGAAGCACGGTCCAGCTCCACCAGAGCCAAATCTAAATATTCGCGTTCAGCAGCTTGGGCTTTTCCGGTGAGAAGCTGCAGGAAACCCCGCGTTACTTGCAGCGGGTTACGAACCTCGTGCGCAACCGATGCTGCTAGCTCACTGATAATCTCCATTTTCTCCGAACGCTGCAGTTCATTGTTGAACATCTCAAGCTCCTTGGAGTATTGAAGAATCCGTTCGTGATTTTTGGCAAAATGCCGTCCGAGAATGACAATCAGGGCGATAATAAAGCTGACAATCCCCCATTTCCAAAGGAAGAGATTATAGCTGCCCCGAGTGAGGAAAAATTGCAGCAGCTCACTTAAGCCCACAACAGCGAATACCGCAAAGCCTGCATTAAAAATAACAGCGTCCTTATTTCCCTTAACGGCATAATACATGGAGCTTCCGACCAGCAATACAAATTGAACGATCATCACAACACCCATGACATGAACGGAGAAGAAATAATACAGGTCGAACCATTGATTTGAACCCCATTGATTAGCAATCAGAAACAGCCCGCAAAACAGCGAGTAGACGATCTGGAACTTGCGGAGTTTACGCAGCGAACCCTTCCAGCCGGGCCCGAAGATTTTTTCAAAAAAGAGACTGAACGAAGGAAGTAAGATAAATAATGAGATGTCATATAAGTGAGTGTACATATTGCCATATTGATTAAAAATCGTATAAAGAAACGGGGAGTATGTAAACACCAGGATGCCTACAGATAAAATAATTAAAGATAAGGATAATACAGCGATCAAATATTTTCTGTTCAGAAAAATAGCGCAGATCAACATCACCAATGCGATAAATATGAAGGCGCTCCCGAGAATGATGTCCATCAAATTCGACTTAACAAACCGATTAAACATGTCTTGATAATCGCCGACGAGGACTTTCCCTTCAATTGTCACATGATCCCTAGCGGTCTCCAGCCAGATGTGAAGATCCTTGCCGAGCATATCCTGATGCAGAGGAAGCAAAATGTAATTAAGCTCATAATTGTACGTTCGGGTAGATTCGTAAATCTTCTCATGGTCCGCATAAACCGCAACCTTCTGCCCGTGGAGCTTATCAATCAAAATGCCAGGGGATGTAGAGGCGATCTCGGGAATCCTCATATAAATCCACGCGGATGCCTTGGTATGCGGCTTAAAAGGCTTCGAATCACCGACCGAAGTTTCCATCCAGTCATTGATGTGGACGGGCACGCTCTCGGGAATCCCTCGGGATTCCGACCAGAGGATTCTCCACTCCTTAATCGCTGCACGAGCTGCCGTTTCTTCGGTGGCAAAGACAAGCCTGGGAAACCCCTGGCTTAAAGTAAAAACGATGATCAGGAACACAGCGATTATCCATCCAGACCTCATTGACGCACCTCAAACATTATAATGAGTGAAACTCTTACTGTGTTATTCGATGCAACAAAACCTTCCACCTTCTAATATTCGGAAAAATGATAAAATTTTCTATTAAAGATATAACAAAGAGAGATACCGTTACGGCATCCCTCTTAAATTTATACTTCCCCCTCCTGCAAAGCAGGTACGGCCGGAAAGCGGATAATAGCCTCTGTCCCGCTTCCTTTTTCACTAACAAAATGAATGGTGCCATGCATCGCTTCGATGATTCGAAAGGTGACCATCAAGCCGAGCCCCGTCCCTTTGGACTTATTGGAGAAGTACGCCTCACCCAGTCTCTCAAGATCCGCAGCATCCATTCCGATGCCGTCATCTTTGATGTGAATGACCACTTCTTCACCCTTGGCATAGGCCCATATGCGAATAACCCCTTCTCCATCCAGTGCCTCTATACTGTTCTTGACGATATTAATCATTGCTTGTTTAAGTTTGGAAGAATTACCGGTCATGTATAATTCCTTCGCGACATCCAGCTCGATCGTGCCCCCGCTAAGATTGGCCAGCGGCAGTAGGATGCCTTTCACATGCTTCAGCTCCTCATACACATTCAGCTTGACCTCATTCTCCAATTCAGGCTTAGCAAACGTGAGGAAATCCGTGATGATCCCCGAAGCCCGGTCCAGCTCCTTCAGCGCCAGTCCAAAATACTCCTTCTCCGCCTGCTTGGAGTTCTGTGCCAGAAGCTGCATGAAGCCGCGCGTCACTTGCAGCGGATTGCGAACCTCGTGTGCAACCGAGGCGGCCAGCTCGCTGATAATCTCCATTTTCTCCGATCGCTGAAGTTCATTATTAAACATCTCTAGCTTCCTGGAATACTGCAGCACTTGCTCATGGCTGCGGACGAATTTACGCCCCAGCATGACGATCAGAGAGACAATCAGTCCGATGATGCCCCATTTCCATAGAAAGAAATGATATTGTCCGTCATGGTAATAAAAGGCCAGCAGATCTCCGAGCGCTGCTAACGCCATCATCCCGAAACCAACGGAAAAGATATAAGCGTCCTTATTCCGCTTGGAAGCATACAGAATGGTGGTACCGACAAGCAGCAGCATCTGCAGGATAATCAGAATGCCCAAGATCTTCACCGAAACAAGATAGTAAATCTCGTGAAATGAATGATCGCTGACCACCTGGGCAACTAGAAATATCAGGCACATTATGGAGTAGGCTATTTGAAATCTTCGGCAGTAGCGAATGACTCGATAGGGCCCGGAACCATATATTTTCTCAAAATAGTAATACAGCGCCGGCAGCACGGCAAAGAGTGAGATATCAAACACCGCGACCCACACGTTGCCCAGGTCTCCATAGAAGGTGTATAGGAACGGCGAATACGTAATAAGCATAGCCCCGCTTGCCAGAATAATCACACTAAGCGAAAGCCAACTGGATACCGTATGCTTCGGAAGGAACAAGCAGCAGAAAAACATGACCACCGCAATAAACAGAAACGAGCTGCCCAATATGAAATCTTCCAGGTCATTCTTGATAAAGCTTCCACGCAGATGCTCATATTCGCCAAGTATAATATCGCCATCGATGCCTAACGTCATATCCCTGACGCCGTTTGTCCATATATAAACGGTCTTGCCAGCATCATCCGGATGGATCGGAAGCAGAAGAGAATGACTCGTATACATATAGTCTCGCTTGGCTTCATACACCTGTTCATTATCCAAAAAAGCCAAAACATCCTGTCCCTTAATGCGGTCAATCATGATGGCCGAATGCTTCCAAGGGAGAGCGGGCAAAGTAAAACGATTCCATGCTGAATACACCCCATCTGACTTTGGGGGTCCCGTCTTGTCTGGTATTCCCGCCAACCAACTTCTTCCCTGCAGGTTGACTGGCGAAACAACATCCTGTTGTTCGTCATCCCACATAAACTGCCAATCGGGTATCACGGTTTGAGCATTCTTTGCTTCCGATTTTCCCGGTGATATGATCGATATAAGCAGCAGCAGCGGCACTACCAGCAGAAGCAGGAATATGTATTTGGGCATATCCTTCATCTAGTCAGCACCTCTAACCGTCTATAGTCAATAAAAGTCCGCATCTTCACCGTCCGGCTGATTCGACAAACTTCGTGTTCATTTACAATCAATATAACATGAAACGTCTGTTCCGTTTGTAAAATTTTTATTACATAAAAGGCAAAATAAAAAGGGATCGCTCTTAACCCTAAGGCTAAAAAGCAATCCCTTTTCGTTTCTAGTGTGTGGAGCTTGAAGCAAGGCCGACTTTATCAACCATCCGCTGACTTTCATCGTTCAACCCCACGAGCGTAATGGCTTTACCCGCTTCCTTGTACTTATTCAATACCTTGGAAATGGCATTCGTGGCTGACTGATCCCATACATGGGATTTGGAAAAATCAATCACGACATGCTCAGGGTCCTCATTCACGTCAAACAGGTTTATAAAATACATCATTGTACCGAAAAATAACGGCCCCCGGATTTCATATACCTTCATACCGTTTGGCTGCACATGCGGTATGGCCTGGATTTTTGCCATTTTCCAGCCGAAATTCAACGCGCTTAACATAATACCGGTCATGACCCCGATGGCCAGATTATGCGTTGCCACCACGATGATCACCGTTGCCAGCATGACAATGGCATCACCCAGCGGAACACAGTGAAGTGTGCGAAGGTATCCCCATTCAAACGTACCGATGGAAACCATAAACATGACCCCGACAAGCGCTGCCATCGGAATTTGTTTCACGACGTCGCCGAGCACGATGATGAGAAACAGCAGGAACACACCAGACACCAGGGTTGATAACCGGGTGCGACCGCCTGATTTCACATTAATCACCGTCTGTCCGATCATAGCGCAACCGGCCATGCCGCCGAAGAATCCTGTGATCACGTTGGAAACACCCTGACCGCGGATTTCGCGATTCTTGTCGCTGCCGGTATCCGTCAGCTCATCGACTAGCGACGCCGTCAGCAGCGATTCCGTCATCCCCACGACAGCAAGAGCTAGAGAAATAGGCAATATCGTCATGATCATATCCAAACTGATCGTTACATTCGGAATGTGGAAGAACGGAAGAGCCTGCGTAATGTTGCCCGTGTCCCCCACTGTTTGCACAGGAGCCTTGAACCACACCGCTATGATCGTCATTACGATGATGGCAACAAGCGCCGAGGGAATCGCTTTGGTAACCAGCGGCAGCAAATAGATGATGAGCAGCGTTCCGATGACCATCAAGTACATCGGCCACGATTCACCCTTGAAATTCGGAAGCTGGGCCAGAAAAATAATGATGGCTAGCGAGTTCACGAATCCGGTGATGACCGGCTGGGGGACAAACGTAATAAACCGTCCGAATTTGAGCGCCCCCATCAACAATTGCAAGATTCCTGTAAGAATCGTTGCCGCATACAAATACTCAATCCCGTGCATCGCCACGAGCGGTCCCATTAATGATGCCATGGCCCCTGTCGCTGCGGAGATCATACCGGGACGTCCGCCGAAAAATGAAATACTGACAGCAATCACAAAAGAAGCATAGAGTCCGACCATGGGATCGACACCCGCCATGATAGAGAATGCGATCGCTTCCGGTATGAGAGCGAACGCTACCGTCAATCCTGACAAAATATCTCTGCGTGAATTGCCAAAGAAGCCTTGTTTAATCCATTGAAACAAAGTCCTAATCACTTCCTGTCCTATTGTAGTTTATTGACAATCCACTCTCAGGATTGTCCCGGTCCGATAGTCACTTTTTCGATTATAACGGGATCATTTCAAAATTTCATTATCTATTTAGCGGACCTATTCCACGAAATCATACATTTTCTCCCGTTTGTTTTGAATTTCGTCCATTTTTCCTGTTTTAAAATTTTCATAATGCTGCAAATGACAGGGAAAGATAGAACTTGTATGGTTCATCATCGCCTGAACGTACCCGGGATTCATTCTTGCTTCAGCGGGTAAAGTCGAAGTATAGAAACCTGTTATATTTTGAAATGTATTTGAAATCATAGAAGGAGATGGTCAATATGCGCGACGAAAACAATCGGAATACGCTGGCAGACTTGACATATTTGGAATTCGAGGCTAAGCGGAGAGTTGAGGATACGGAGATGATTCCGCAAGATGATCTGAGAGACGTCAACACCTACACGGAGCAAAGCCTAAGCAGCGAAGATGCGGACCATATCGCGTATGATCTGAATGAAGCGGCACCTGCGGATGCAAAACCGGAGGAGCGTATGGACCCGGATTACAGCGCCAGCGATGCATGGGAAGCTACCGGTGCTGATCCCGAGCAGTGGACCATTGCCGACGAGAGAACCTTTTCCTCTTCACCCTCAGAGCAGGCAGAAGCAGACCGGATAGAGGGGGATCGACCAGTCGATGAAACCTACATTCGCGATGTCGCAGATGATGTAACGGATCGGGAATGGCGGGCCGTCGAAGGCGAACCCCCTTCTCGTCCCGGAGACGAAATTATCGGCCAATACTCCGGCGATACGGAGCGGCGGCTTGCAGCAGACGCATCATTAACCGGCAGCGGGACTGCGTTTTTAAACCAGGACATTTTTAAAGATTACCCGTCCGGAGAAGATGAGTACCAGCCGCTGGAGGATGTACCGGATGCGGACGCTATTGCGGCCAATAGCCCGGTGGACCCCGCTGCCCCGCCGACGGAGCAGATGCACGGTATCGATCTACTAAACGGCAGCCATGGCGGAGACGACTAAACCTGCAAAACCCGCCTCTCCAATAGGAAGGCGGGTCTTATACTAGTATGGGTACGATCGTCTATTTTCCGAATATGATATCCAGCCAGCCGAGAAATGACATCCACAGCAAGATGCCGATCAAGGTACCCCATATGAGTGCTGTTAATATGTTTCCCTTTCTTTCCATGCCTATGCCTCCCATACAACATCTTTATAGTAAAACAGTATGGGTCGAGCTATCAGTTCTTATACTAGCCAACCATTTCAAAGACTAGATTCACTAGGAGGAACCGCCGATGAAGAAGCATTCTGACGAGAATCAACGTTTAGTGACCGAACGCGATATTGATAAGGATTTTGGTCTGTTTGTCGAGGATTCATATCCGGACAGTATCCCGATACCAAGGCAGCATTAAACACGAGAAGCCGGATGGCAGTGAAACGAGCAACCGCGGAAACTCTTCATCTTCCTGATCCTTCACGCCGGAAATGTGAACCTCTACGTTCACCCATGTCATACCTTCCAACATACACTACACTATACGACCCTGGAAGGATGATGCTGAATATGAAAGGATTGCCGCTCCATCCCTGCGGACATAAAATCACGCTCCAGCAGCGACTGGCCTCTTTAACCGGTCATCTGGTTGAAGTCAACGCACCGAACACCGGTTTAGAACCCGGACGTTTACAGCGGGTATTTCCGAAAAATTTCATCAAGGTACATGGCGAGCTCTTTATACCGTCCAGTCTCAACTCGGTTCGGGTATTTGATGTCAAGCCGCCGGGCAAAACGATGCTGGTAGGTGTGCGGACCACCTTCCCTACCCGCGGTGCCTTTAACCGGATCCGTCTGGTCAGAATCGGAGCCGATTTTATTGAATTGCTTGCCAAGGATAAGAACCGTTCCCGGATTCTGCTCCCTCTAAACAAAGTGGAGGGCATATTTCCGGCGAAGTAGAGACAGTTCAAAGTTTTCCTTCCCTTAAGCTTCCAGACTTGCTACAAGTCCGGAGGCTTATTTATTGAAAATAGAACGAGAAACTGAACCGACTCGATCATCGCAAGGAAAACTTCCTCTATACGCGGTCTATCTTCTGTGAGATTTCTTCGATGGAAGCTTTAGATATGTATACTCATCTTTTTCGATTTTCAGTACTTGTCCAACCTGTGATAAAATATGATACAGATTAAATACTTAAGGCTTGATAAGGAATAACACAGGAGGAATCAATGATGTTGAAACGCAGAACACGCTGGATGCCCGCACTATTCGTCATCCTTGGGCTGCTGCTTGTGATGACGGCATGCGGTCAGAATGACAAGGGATCCGAAAGCGGCTCAGGCGGCGGAACAGGTTCGACAAACGGGGCAACAGCACCCGAAGCGGAACCCCCGAAGGAGCCCGAGGTTAAGCAGAATGTGCCGGACCCGAACGCCAGCCATCCTATTGTCACGATTGAGATGGAAAACGGCAAAACGATAAAGCTTGAGCTTTATCCTGAGGTTGCGCCGAATACGGTGAACAATTTCATCTCCCTGGTGGAACAAGGATTCTACGACGGGACAGGCTTTCACCGCGTTATCCCCGGCTTCATGATTCAGGGAGGCGACCCTGACGGTAACGGAACGGGGGGACCGGGCTACGCTATTCCCGGCGAATTTACGTCCAACGGCTTTCAGAATGACCTGAAGCATACGACTGGCGTATTATCGATGGCCCGGGCACAGGATCCAAACTCCGCCGGATCGCAATTCTTTATCATGGTTGCGGATGCTCCTTCCCTGGATGCACAGTACGCATCCTTCGGTAAGGTGATTGAGGGGATGGAAACGGCTGAGGAGATCGTGGGCTTGGAGCGGGATCAGATGGACAAGCCGCTTGAGGTGCCCGTCATGAAGAAAGTGACGGTTGATACGCTCGGCAAGGATTATCCGGACCCCAAGAAGCAGGAATAGCATCTCTTCAGATTAGGACTACGTCGCGAATTCTAGCAATGGAACACATTGCGGACCACTTGTGTACACAGTGACCATGGCAGATTAAGCGACAACTAACGAACAAGGACCCGTACGCTAAACGAGCGTACGGGTCCTCTTTTTTCAGTACAGCCTGTCATTGTCTCTTCTAGCTATGGGCCTGCTTCTCGATGACGTACAAGCAAGTGCTGTCAGGCAGCGTCACCGGCTTCCCATCTTCATCCATGAATTCGATGCGATCCGACAATGCCTCGGCATATCCTTCCTGCAAATAATGCTGCTGCACGCTTATGATCGCCTCGGGACCTAGCGTCCTGCGTATACATTCCGCATACTGCGTAGGCGTAAAGTAGCCAAACTGCTCCTGCACCTCATGCACATAGGCCTCGGCGCCCCAAGTATAGGTATACAGGAACTCCATTGCATCGTTTATAGTCATGCGCACTTCCGTCTCGGACAGCTGCTCATATGTTATGACCCGGCCCTTGAAATCGGAGGCATACCGGGTCAGCCATTCCAGCCCATCCGCTTCCAGGAAGCGAATCCTTCTCCAGATGTCCCCGGGCTCGGTCATAATCCCGTCACGGATAATGATGCGGCCACCGGGTGCGAGTACTTCGTAGGCACTTGTCAGCGCGGCCTCTACAGTGGCCATATTGAAGCGGGTTCCGTCCATCTCAATATAAGAATACAACTCATGCAAGATCGAGGAGAAGATGACCGTATCGATACTTCCCGGCTCCACGTAGTCCCTGAGATTCAGCGCGTCCCCCTTCATCACTTCCCATGCTTTGTGCTCCAAACGTTTGCGTTTCTCCAGCGCTTCAATCACGTTCGAGGAGATATCAATCCCAACCGGACGCACATGCGGCAGCCGTTCCTCGATCAGGTCAAGCAGCACGCCGCCCCCGGGACCGATATCCAGCACCGCCGTTCCCGTAATATAATCCAGAATCACTTTTTTGTAATCTCCCGTGCTGTTCATATCGCTCAAATAACTCTCTTCGTTATGAAACCTGTCGTAGGCGTCCCGGCGCAGACCAAACAGGTCGAACAGGAGCAGAACCGCTTTCTCATAGAGCGGCGACTTCTCCGCTTCGATGCAAAATTCAATTAATTTCTCGGCCGCTTGCGAGAATTCGAAGGTAAAGAATACCGTATCCGGAAGCTCCGGCTTCCGTTCGATTCGATGGCTCAGATGCGGGTTGGCCATCACCGGCCCGTGAAGGCAAGCCGTCCAATCCGTTTGGCGCAAATATTGCTCAATCATTCTCTTCTTATATACGTTCAGCTTCTTGACGCCTTTATAATCGTAATACATATCATTCATCAGCGGCTCAAAGCTTAAGTGACTCACCGAATCCGGTAGCAGCTGATCTCGCTGTCCCTCCGCAACTTGCTGAGCCGGGCTCTGCTTCTCCGAATGGAGAGCAAGCAAAAGAACCTTCATGAACTCCTCCAACGAGAAATCCTGCAGGGCAGCCTCCACATACCAGAGCGTCATATCCTGAAATCCATGCAGGGCAGCTGACAGATCACACTGCTCACGAATCCCTTGAAGCTGCTTATCGAAGTCTTCTCCCCGGGCAATCGAAACGGACCGGAGACGGTGCAGCCTCTCCTCATAAGTCCATCGATCCGGTACGGTCCCTTCGGCAAGATTGCGAATAAGCTGCGTTATTTCTTCCTGAACGGAATGCCAAAGCTCTTCCGATACACCACCGATGATGCAGTGATTCAAGGGGATTAGCAGCCGGATCAACTCATCTGCGGTCAGCCGTCCTTCCTCCGTAAGCTTATGCAGCGGCAAATTTTCCTCGAAAGCGACTTCCCCCCGAATGTGTTGCCCAAGCAGTCCATGGGTAAGTATGAGTGTGTGTACCATCTCTTCATGCGGAGGCAGGGTCCCATTACCGTCCCGAATATGTCTCTCGTATAGCTGGGCGGACCCGATATTATGAAGGAACAAGTTGATACCCGACTGCTGCCAGCGGAGGCGTTCCCGCATGGTTCCGCCCTTGGCCGTTTCCGCCCATACCAGTACTTCTTCCAGCAATTCTTTGATCCAATAGGAGACAGGGAGCGAATCCAGTATCTTCAAGGTGCGTTCTACATAATCCAGCACGGGGTTGGCATGGGATAATTGGCCGATGGACGTAATTCGTTCCAGATTCACGATTCGTTCTTCGGCCGATACCAGTTTCATTAACCATGGATGCCTCTTGGCAGCCGCTTCATCCCCCTGCCGAAAAGCGGTTATGATGTCCAGCGCGTGCAGCATAGGTTGTTCCTCCACTTCCTGAAATAATAATGAACACGGTTATGTTTTTTCGCTGCTACGATTATAACAAATTCCTGTCGATGGATCGCAAGCATTTGGTAATAGCCGATGCTACAGGGTATACTGGTCAACGAAACCATATTTTTTTATTGATGTGAAGGAGTGAGTGTACATGAGCCTGAAAAATAAAACAGCCCTCATCACGGGTGCAGGTAAAGGGATTGGACGCGCCCTGGCGATCGCGCTTGCCAAGGAAGGTGTGCACGTCGGGCTTGTCGCCCGTACGGCAGCTGATCTGGAACCGCTGAGCGCCCTGGTTGCTGAACAATATGGCGTCAGAGCCGTGGCCGCAGTTGCCGACGTTTCCGTACAGAGCGAGGCAGAGGCTGCTTTTGCAGCGGTAAACATGGAGCTGGGCTCGGTGGACATTCTAATCAACAATGCGGGCATTGCCCAATTCGGCAATCTGCTGGAGATGGAACCTGAAGCCTGGAAACGTATCGTCGACGTGAACCTGATGGGAACGTACTACATGACGCGCGCGGCACTGCCGGGCATGATCGAGCATAACAAGGGTGATATCATCAACATCTCTTCTACGGCCGGAGAGCGTGGATTCGCCACAGGCTCTGCCTATAACGCTTCAAAATTTGCCGTTATGGGACTGACCGAAGCCGTGCTGCAGGAGGTTCGCAAACACAACATTCGCGTAACCGCTCTGACCCCAAGCACCGTTAACACGGATCTTGCCGTCAATGCCGGCCTGAAGATCGGGGACGAGGACCGGATGCTGCAGCCGGAAGACGTAGCTGAGCTTGTGCTCGCTGCACTGAAGCTGCCGCAGCGTGTATTTGTCAAAACCGCCGGAATTTGGACAACCAACCCGCAATAATGATGCGTCAACAGACGCTACTATTGCTATAACCATCCAAGGGTGTTCCCTGGGCGTCGGCCAAGGGAACACCCTTTTTGCGTGCAGCCCAGGTGTAAAGCGATTGGTTTTGACCAGCGACAATTGTTCTTTTTTCCATACGGAATCAAGTGTCAACTATCCTTTGTCATGATATAATGACATGGCGTCATACGACAGCCAGATATTTACCTTAAGCTACACTCATGGAAAGAAGATGACAACAGCATGATCGCCGACATTTTACTTGAAGTGGTACTTCCCATCTTTGTCCTGATAGGCTTTGGCATTATTATGCAATATGCCTTTAAACTCGATTTGTACACACTCGCTAAAATTAACTTTTACTACATTACGCCTGCAGCCGTATTTATGAGTATGTACGAGTCCAAAATGTCACCGCAGCTGCTGGGCATGGTGGCCTTATTCTATGCGCTCTATATCGGCGTCCTCTACCTGATCAGCATGCTGGTTGCCAAGCAGCGCAAGTTCAATCGGGGGATGAGAGCAGCTTTTACCAACAGCCTTCTGCTCGATAATTCGGGAAACTACGGCCTTCCGATCAATGATCTCGCCTTCAAGGGTGATCCGATGGCCGGCTCGGTGCAAGCGCTCATCATGTCTTTTCAGAGCCTCCTTACGTTCACGTACGGAGTTATTTCCATTCAAGGGGCCAAGACAGAAGGATTATACAAACAGGCCATCATCGGATTCCTGAAAATGCCCGTTCCCTATGCCCTCGTCATCGGCATAGTGCTGCATGCCCTGGCGTTGCCGCTTCCGGTCTTTATCTCACAGCCGCTGATGTATGCGGATCAGTCCATGGTGGCGATCGCCCTGCTGACGCTCGGCGCACAGATCATCAAATATCCGCTCCGCCTGCGCCGGCTCGATGTCTACCTCAGCGTGCTGCTGCGTCTCCTGGTCGCGCCGGCCATCGGCATTCTGATCGTGCTGCTGCTCGGCTTAAAGGGCATCCCGGCTCAAGCACTCATCATTGCTTCAGGCATGCCGGTTGGCGTAAATTCATCCATCTTGGCGGAAGAATATCAGAATGAGCCGGATTTTGCTGCACAAACTGTCCTTATATCGACCATACTAAACGTAATTACGATTACCGGCTTAATCACATTAGCTAAATTTGTAGCTTAGCGCTAACTCATCTCTACTAGGAGGAATTTACATATGAATTTTGATCTTGCGATAGACCGAACCTGTACCGACTGTCAGAAGTGGGACAATGTTCCCACCATCTTCGGCGTGCCCGACGCGCTTCCGATGTGGGTGGCTGACATGGATTTTGCCGCTCCACCCGCCGTTGTAAAGGCGCTCCATCAACGGGTGGAGCATGGTGTATTCGGATATACGTTCCCGTCCGACTCTTACCGTGAAGCGATTTGCGACTGGATGAAGAAACGCCACAACTGGAGTATTCAGCAGGAGTGGATTCAATTCTGTCCGGGTGTCGTTCCGGCACTCAGCCTTATCGTGGATGCGTTCACCGAGCCGGGAGATCAAGTTGTCATCCAGACGCCGGTCTATCCGCCATTCTATAGCGTCGTTCAGGACCATGGTCGTGAGCTCGTGCATAATCCGCTGCTTCGAAGTGAGGACGGAGATTACTCGATGGATTTCGAGGACTTGGAGAAGAGTTTTTCTACCGGCAACGTCAAAATGATCATTCTGTGCAGTCCGCACAACCCGGTAGGCCGGGTGTGGACCAGAACGGAATTGGATCGTCTGGCCTCCCTCTGTCAGCAATACGATGTGCTTGTTGTATCCGATGAAATCCATGCAGATCTGGTGTTTGAATCTGGTGCGCATACGCCATTCGCCGCTCTGTCCGAGGATGCTGCCGAGCGTTCCATCATCTGCACCGCACCAAGCAAGACGTTTAATATCGCCGGTCTGAATACGGCGAACATCATCATCTCGAATGCGCAGCTGCGCAGCAAGTTCCGCAAAATACTGAACCGTTACGCCATTGGCTCCATTACACCGATGGGTGCCGCCGCCACCGAGGCCGCTTACCGTGAAGGCGGACCATGGCTGGATGAACTTCTGGTTTATATCCGCGAGAACATGGAGCTGGTTTCGAATTTCGCCCAGGAGCATCTGCCCGAGCTTAAGGTGGTTATCCCGGAAGCTACTTACCTGCTGTGGATTGATTTCCGCGGGATGGGCATGTCCCACGAGGAGTTAAACCGCTTCCTGGTTCATGAGGCGAAGCTTGGTTTAAACAGCGGAGCAGCCTTCGGCAAGGAAGGCGAAGGTTTCATGCGCATGAACCTGGCCTGCACACGCGCCACCGTTCAGGAGGCGTTGTCTCGCCTACATAAAGCGATCGAGGAATGGCGGAAAGCATAAGTAACAAACTCAATTAATAAAAGGAGCCGGGCTAAACGCGCGGCTCCTTTTATTGCTTTTTTAAGACGATGCAAAACTGCCTTAGTTGACACCCTCGTTCACCCTCATAAGCCTGACAAGACACCACTAATCCTCTACCTGATTTTTGAAGGAATAATTCTCCTATATTACTTACAACATAGAATCCATCTTACCGTAATGCCACACTTGAGCAGCTGCGCCTATGACACCTGCATCACTGCCAAAGTTAGCAGGCATAATCCTGCAGCAGCTTCTCATATACGAAGAAGTCCGGACATCGACCTCCTGATCGAGCGCCTGCAAAAAACGAGGACCCGATTCCGCCACTCCCCCGCCAATTACCACTACCTCCGGATTAAATGCATGAATATAACCGGCAACAGCCGCTCCCAGTGCTCGGATAACAACCCGCATCACCTCCGTGGCCGACGGATCATCCCGGTGCCAGGCCTTAACAATATCCCGAGCATTAGGTTCCCAATCATATGAAGCGCTTTCACTCTTCTGCATCTCAAGCCCTAATCTGGCAATGCCGCTGCCTGAAGCATACAGCTCAATACAGCCGTTATTTCCGCAGCTGCAGCGAGGACCGTTGATGTCAATACTGACATGGCCAAGCTCCGCTGCCCCGCCAAAGACCCCTCGAAGAAGACGCCCCGATTCGATAACGGCACCGCCAATCCCCGTACCAAGAGCAAGGCACACAAAGTTATCACAATCCTTGCCAACGCCGTACATTTTCTCGGCAATGGCTATAACATTAACATCATTGTCAACATGCACCCGGGTATCGTAACGTTCAGATACCTTTCGTTTAATCTCCATCCCCGTCCAACCTGGCAACGTATCTCCCGCGTATAGAACGGTCCCTTCCCGAAAATCAATTTGGCCTGCGCTGCCGATACCGATACCTTGCACCGCTTCCTCTGAACCGGCGGATTCCATCATCATGTCGATGCCAAGCAGGACTTTGTTCATAAGCTGCTCCGGCCCTTTGTTCGCCTCGGTAGGCATCAGATGCCGGTTTATGATCTTTCCTTCTCGATCAATGACTGCAAACTGGACTTTCGTCCCCCCAATATCAACACCGATCGCGTAACTCATAGTATGTAAACACTCCCTTCGTAATCAATAAAATGGAAGATCGATTCATCCCGTGCCCCCGCCCGAAGATGAACAGAAGTGTATCGATTCCCAAGGATCGATTCACTAATACAGCTTATCCACAACGGACCTCGCGGTTTTCTCCAACGACTTCGAGGCATCCTCTTTTTTCATCGTTAAGAGCGTTGTAAGAATGTTCAACATATACGTCTGCATGAACTTTGTTGCCAGGGCTCCGCCCTCTGTCGGCATTTCCCTGGAAGATACAGGGAGAACCGTATCCGCGTATGTAACAATCGGGGAACGGAGATGTCCGGTCAAACAGATGACGTCCGCTCCATTCTGCTTCGCTTCCTTCACCGGATCCACCAGGTCACGCGTGCTGCCGGAAGTGGAAATGGCGAATACGAGATCGCCCTTCTTGACCAAGGAAGCGGACATGGCAATAATATGCGAATCCCGGTGCGCTTCCACATTAAGCCCCAGTCTCATCAGCTGATAATGCAAATCCAGTGCGGTTATGCCTGAAGAACCCACGCCATAGACATACACTTTGTTTGCGGTCAGCAGCTTATCCACCGCCATCTTTAGATTGTCGGCGTTAACCAGATCCAGCGTATTCTTAAGTAAAATTTCATGCTGCATCGTCAGCTTGCGGGCCACCGTCATCATGTCATCCTGCTCATCGATAGCGGTATCCATTACGGATGGAGGACGATCCACCAAATCCTGTGCAACAGACAGCTTGAATTCATGAAATCCCCGAAACCCCAGCTTGCGGCAGAATCGAATGACGGATGTCTCGCCGACCCCTGCCCTCTCAGACAAATCCGTTACGGTAGCGAGCACGGTTTCCTCAGGGTAGCTTTTCACGTAATCAGCCACTTTTTTCTCCGTCTTGGTCAGGGAAGAATAAATGCTCGATATCATCAGCAGCGTGTTGGATTGATTCAGTCTTGGGCCAACTCTTGCCATTCCACATCCCTCGTTTCCTCTAACAGGCGCAAAAAGAATATTTTCTCCTTAATTATATATTAAAAAGGAGTTTTCTTTCAATCACTAAAAAAACGGATATTGACGCAGTTTCTCTAAGGACAGACTTCATACTAGCAGAAGGTTTTCGTGCTAGGTAAGGAAGGTAAGCACTAGTATTTATACGTTCATATCTCTTAAAAAAAGAAGCTGTCAGCATCCTGTGAATCGGATCTGCAGCTTCGATTATTGTAGTTAACTGTTATCCTGTTTCGATCCTCCGATCGAGCAGTCTTACATCATGCTTCCGGTTTCGTCTGTACCTGAAGTCAGCCCCTCAATCGTTACCGCTCCATTCAGACTGTCGCCGGTCACCTGTCCCCGCTCCATCTGATAACCTGCATCCAGCATCGAACCATCCAGCTGATGAAGCTGCTGGCTGACATGGTCCATCTGCTGGAACAGCTGACGATGTTGATAGGCTTCGGCGTACTCGCTCTGCTGCGCAGTCTCGTCCATTTGCTCGAATGCCGTTTTGTTCTCGCCCAGCACTTGGCGGTACTGCTCCGCCGTAGCGGTTCGGATATCCTGCACCGTATTCATCATCCCATGCAAAACCATCCGGCAATTCACCAGTTCCTGACGGACAGCAGCAGAAGTTTCAGGCGAAACTGCAGCCTGGGCGCTTTGAAGTTCAGCTTGGATCTGGCTGAGCTGGCTCACGATCATCCCGACTTCGTTCATTCCCCCGTTTTGCGCTGCCGTAGTCAATTCGCTTGATAGCTGGTTGAGCCTCATCGACATATTTTGAATATTGCTCATTGCAATCCCCCCTTTTTTTCGGATAGCGACCATTTTAATGAATAGGATGCGATAAACCATGGATTGCTATTCATGTCGATATCTGGTCAGGAAGTCCCCTCTGTTGGAATCCGAGGCGGGATGCCGATATAATAGAGTAAGCCATTATATGAAAGTAGGTAGATTAAAGAGTTCGCATGATCAAACGCAAAAAAACGACACTTTTCTTAATTGCTGCCTTATTACTCGCCATATTTTATATGCAGCTGCAAACCTCCATACCGGGATTCATCAACGATCTTGATTTTAATAGTAAAGAAGACCCTAAAGTCTCACAGCTCCACCCGTATGTATTGCAGCAAAAGAACGAGCTTGTCCGTCTCACCAAGAAAAAAGGAATCGCGATCATCATAACGGACGGTTACCGCAGTCATGAAGAGCAGACCCGCATCTACAATCAGGGCCGCAGCACCGAGGGCGACATCGTGACGAATGCCAAGGCAGGAGAATCCCTTCACAACTATGGACTTGCGATTGATTTTGCGCTAAGACTAAAGGATGGAAGCATCATCTGGGATATGGAATATGACGGGAACGGAAACGGCAAGGCCGACTGGATGGAAGTTGTGGAAATTGCCAAAGATTTAGGCTTCCAGTGGGGCGGTGATTGGGCCAACTTCCCGGATTATCCGCATCTACAGATCGATTTCGGACTGACGATCCGTGATTTGAAACGTGGAAAACTCCCTCCCATGGACGCTTCCGAGACTTTGGAAGCAAAGTGAACGGCTATAGCAATTTGTAAATATAGTTTACCTCCGCTTTTAACCGTAAATAAGAGCTCCCCTGTCTGTTACGGTGAGAAGAGAGTCTGTTTTTAACGAAATAACGTATTCTGAGTCCGTAAGAATTACTGGAATTTTGGTATTACGCATCATCTTTTATTGAGCATCGAGGTTCGCATACTTTAGTTATACGCAAGATAATGACTTACGCATCAGCGTTTAGATCAAGGTCGACCAGATCCTTCTGGTCGGCCTTTTTGACGTTGTTTTTTGGAAATGCGTGTTAATGGATTTGCGACATCCAACTAAATGCTTGACAATCGATTCACCTTTTGGTTATATAGTCATATATATGAGTATATAACCTTAACAGGACATGAAGGTAAGGCGGTGATTCTTATTGAGCGGTACCGTGCATCCAGATAATAAGCCCCTGTTCATCCAGATCAAGGAGAAGATCGAGGACCAGATCGTGAATGATCTACTGCTTGAAGGTGAACAGGTTCCTTCCACGACGCAGCTCTCCCAATTTTACAAAATCAATCACATCACGGTATTAAAGGGCATCAACCTTCTGGTTGATTCCGGACTCATCTATAAAAAGCGAGGTGTCGGCATGTTTGTTGCAGAAGGGGCCAAGGAAATGCTGCTCCAGACCCGAAAGAGTGCATTTGCGGAACATTATGTGATGCCAATGGTACAGGAAGCAGACAAACTCGGCTTGTCCATGGATGAACTTTTTCAAATCATAACCCAATTAAAAGGAAGTGACCTCCATGAATCTTGATGTTCAGTTTGACCGCGTATCGGTGGTATACGGTGACCTCGAAGCCGTCCGAAATGTTTCGCTTCATCTCCCAGCAGGCAAAATTTATGGTCTCCTGGGGCGCAACGGAGCAGGCAAAACCTCACTACTGTCTGTTCTTGCTTCATTTCGCGAACCCTCATCGGGATCGGTTACGATTGGCGGCGAGCAGCCGTTCGAAAATGCGAAGATCATGAGGGAAGTCTCCTTCTTCTATGATGTAGACTACAAAGACGAGACGGACAAGGTCAAGGTAGCGATTGATTCCATAGCCAGACACCGGCCCCATTTTGATACCATGTACGCCCTTGAGCTCGCACGCAAATTCAATTTGCCCTTGGATAAACAGCTGAAGCAGCTTTCCAAAGGGATGCAATCCGCTTTTAACGTATGCATCGGACTCGCCAGCCGCTCGCCAGTTACCATACTGGATGAAGTTTATCTCGGCATGGATGCACCGTCACGCGAAATTTTTTACCGGGAACTGCTGAAAGACCAGGAGCGCCATCCCCGTACATTCATTCTCTCCACCCACCTGGTTTCGGAGATGGATTATCTGTTTGAAGAAGTCATTATCATTCACAAAGGCCAGTTCGTGCTGCAAGACGATTATGAAAGCCTCACGTCCCGGGGCGTTTCCATTACGGGCCCGGCGGCAAAGGTAGATGAATTCATCCAGGGCTTGAAGGTGCTCAACGTGCAGCAGCTCGGTTCTACCAAGGCCGTCATGGTCTATGGGGAATTAAACGAGGCATCCCAGCTAGCCGCACATCGGGCAGGACTTGAGATCGGGCCGATCTCGCTCCAGGACTTGTTTATCCATCTGACGGGGGAGGAATATTCCGCATGAAAAAAACGTCATCAGCCGTAACCAGAGTATCGACAGACATGTTTATTCAGCAAGGCAGCTGGGCCTTAGGATTTCTATTTATTGTGCTGCTGATCTATATTGGAGTCGGCATCGGTACCAGCGTTGGTGTCAATGTTCGCGAAGGAATCGCAGAGGAGGACTTCTTCTCTATCACTTACCGCTCAACCAAGGGCTTCATGCTGGTAATCGGTATTATTTCTGCTTATGGCTTCCTTAGCTACTATGTAAGACATGGAGTAACCCGTAAGGATTTCTTCAATGGAGCCGCTGTGGCTGCCGTCTATCTGTCATTGGCCTTCCCAGTCGTGGTGGGTCTAGGCAATTGGATCATCGGGATGGTTACATCCCATGATGCAGGCAGCACCCCGCTGATGCAGGAGTTTGATAACAGCTGGCTGCTGATGCTTGCCTCCTACGGCATCCAAATCTTTATCTATTATCTGATGGGGTGGATGATCGGATCCGGATTTTACCGGTTTGGCTGGATTCGCGGCTTGGGGTGGATCGCCGTAGCCCTCGTGTTAATCGGCTTCATGGATGCATTGTGGCAATTTGAGCTGGCTTCCATATGGGAACAGTGGCTGCCAGTCACGACAGCCTTTTCCGTCTCGCTGCCGGTTTCTCTTGCAGGGTCCGTGGCCGTCATTCTGATTATACTTATTCTGATTCGACTGATAACCCGAAGAGTTACGATTAAAATGTAATATATACGCAAAATAAATGGCTGATCCAAGGGGAGCAACAGATCTACCCCGGAGTCAGCCATTTATCATTTACATCGTTTTAAATTAAGCAGCACTGCTCTTCTTTTTATTGTAAATATCGAAGGCTACCGCTGCGAGCAGAACCAGACCTTTGATTCCTTGCTGCCAGTCGATGCCAAGACCTACAAGCGACATCCCGTTATTGAGCACGCCCATGACGAGACCGCCGATGATGGCACCAAAGACCGTACCGATCCCGCCGGTAGCCGAAGCGCCGCCAATGAAGCTCGCCGCGATGGCATCCAGCTCAAAGTTCGTGCCAGCTCTTGGCGTCGCCGCGTTCAAGCGGGCGGCAAAGATCAACCCGGAGATCGCTGCCATCACACCCATGTTGACGAATACCCAGAAGGTGACCTTCTTGGTTTTCACGCCGGACAGAGCCGCCGCTTTCTCGTTGCCGCCAAGCGCATAAATATGACGGCCCATCACGGTTTTGTTCATCACGAAGGAATAGATGATGATCAACACCAATAGCAGAATCAGAATGTTCGGCAGGCCGGCATAACTGGCCAGCATGAACGTAAAGGCATTGATCACCGCCGCGATAAGTATAAGCTTCAAAAGGAACAAGCCGTTTGGCAATACTTCGAAGTTGTATTTTTTATGCGATTTTCGCTCGCGAAGCTCATTGATCAGGAAAATAACCGTAAAGACGATCCCAGCCAGAATCGCGATTAGATTGGTGCCGGTGTTACCGAAATCCGGAATAAAGCCGGAGCTCAGTTTCTGGAAGCCTGAAGGAAAAGGCGCAATCGATTGACCTTCCAGCACAATCATGGTTAGACCACGGAACAACAGCATTCCCGCAAGCGTTACGATAAAGGCCGGTATCCTTACATAAGCCACCCAGAACCCCTGCCAAGCACCGATCAGGCCCCCGACGATCAGAGACACGATCACCGCAATGACCGGATGCAGCTGCATATCCACCATCATAATCGCGGCCACTGCACCGACGAAAGCAGCTACCGAACCGACCGACAAATCAATATGGCCCGTAATAATGACAAGCACCATGCCGATAGCAAGTACGAGGATGTAGCTGTTCTGGAGAATCAGGTTTGTGATGTTGATCGGCTCCAGCAGCAGCCCGCCCGTAATGATCTGGAAAAATATCATAATGACAACAAGGGCGATGATCATCCCGTATTGGCGGATGTTGTTTTTGAACATTTTTTTGAGTGTTTCCATGCTTAAGCCCCTCCGTTCTTGGTCATGTATCTCATCAGGGTTTCCTGCGAAGCCTGCTCTCTGCTAACCTCACCGGTTATCCGCCCCGCGCTCATGACATAAATCCGGTCGCAGATCCCTAAAATCTCCGGCAGCTCCGAGGAAATGACAAGCACGCCCTTCCCCTCATCCGCCAGCTGGTTAATGATCGCGTATATCTCGTACTTGGCCCCAACGTCAATCCCCCGCGTCGGCTCATCCAGGATCAGAATGTCCGGCTCGGCATAAATCCATTTACTTAGGACGACCTTCTGCTGATTCCCCCCGCTGAGGTTTCCCGCCTTCTGGAGAATGTTCGGCGTTTTGATCTTGAGCTTCTTCCGCATGTCCTCCGCCACGAGTATTTCTTCCTTATCATCAATGACCATGTTCCTCGCAAGCTTGGACAGTCCGGTAAGCGAGATGTTGCGCTTGATATCGTCCATGAGGATCAACCCGTATTCCTTACGGTCCTCGGTCACGTAAGCTAAGCCGTTATCAATGGCTTCGGTAATGGATTGATTCCGGATTTCCTTCCCGTCTTTGCGCAGCGTTCCGGTAATATTCCGGCCGTAAGCCTTACCGAAAATACTCATCGCAAGCTCAGTCCGGCCGGAACCCATCAGCCCGGCAATGCCCACGACTTCCCCCCGGCGTATATCCATGCTCACGTTGTCAATCACTTTGCGGCCTGCTTGCAGTTCGTGATATACCGTCCAATCCTTAATCTCCAGAATGACTTCCCCGATCTTCGGTGTCCGCTCCGGATAGCGGTTCGTCAAATCCCGGCCGACCATGCCGCGGATGATCCGGTCCTCGTTCACCTCGCCGCCTCTCATATCCAGCGTTTCGATGGTTTGACCGTCACGAAGAATCGTAATGGAATCCGATACCTTCGAGACCTCGTTCAATTTATGGGAGATTAGGATGCAGGAGATTCCCTGTTTCTTGAATTCCAGCATAAGCTCCAGCAAATTCTCGCTATCGTCCTCATTGAGCGCCGCCGTCGGTTCGTCCAAAATAAGCAGCTTCACCTTCTTGGATAAGGCCTTTGCAATTTCGACCAGCTGCTGCTTGCCGACGCCGATGCTGACGACCTGTGTGTTCGGATTCTCGCTGAGTCCCACCTTATCCAGCAGCGCTTTGGCACCCATCATCGTCTCATTCCAGTTCATAATGCCCTTCTCGGCACGCTCGTTCCCCAAGTAAATGTTCTCGGCAATCGACAGATAAGGGATCAACGCAAGCTCCTGATGGATGATGACGATGCCCAGATCTTCGCTTTGCTTGATATTTTTAAATTCGCAGACGCTGCCTTTGAACAAAATATCTCCCTCATAGGAGCCGTGTGGATACACGCCGCTCAGCACTTTCATCAACGTGGATTTGCCCGCTCCGTTCTCCCCGCACAAGGAATGGATTTCACCTTCGCGAACTTTCAAATTCACGTTATCCAGCGCCTTCACCCCGGGAAACGCTTTCGTAATGTTCCGCATTTCGAGAATGTACTCTGACATCTGGCTTCACCTTCCTATCGTTTCATGTTCGCTGCCTTAAGACTATTTCAATCCGATTTCTTCCTTGGAGTAATAGCCCGTCTTCACAACCTCTTTCTCCACGTTGGAAGCATCTACGGATACAGGAGGGAGCAGATAGGCAGGCACGACCTTGATGCCGTTATCGTACGATTCGGTATCGTTAACCTCGGCTTCTTCTCCCTTCAGCACGCTCTCCGCCATCTTGACTGCCTGTTCGGCGAGCTGGCGTGTATCCTTGAACACCGTCTGGGTTTGCTCACCGGCTACGATTGATTTAATGGAGGCAAGCTCCGCATCCTGACCAGTAATGATCGGCAGGGGCTTACCTGCCGTCCCATAACCCACACCCTTGAGTGAGGAGATAATGCCGATACTGATCCCGTCGTAGGGAGACAGTACCGCATCCAGATTTTCGCTGGAATAGTTGGCGCTGATCAGGTTATCCATCCGCGACTGGGCCAAGGCCCCGTCCCAGCGCAGGGTCGCAATCTGGGCCATCGTGGTCTGCTTGCTCCGAACCACAAGCTTGCCCGAATCCATGTAAGGCTTCAGAACGGACATCGCGCCGTCATAGAAAAAGTAAGCATTGTTATCGTCCGGCGATCCACCGAACAGCTCGATATTGAACGGCCCCTTCCCTTCCTTCAAGCCGAGCTTCTCTTCAATATAAGAGGCTTGTTGAACGCCGACCTGAAAGTTGTCGAACGTAGCATAATAACTCAAATGCTCGGTATTACGGATCAACCGATCGTAGGCAATAACCTTAATTCCCTGATCATGAGCCTTCTTGATCACGTCGGTTAGCGTATTTCCATCAATTGAAGCGATGACGATGACGTCGACCCCTTTCGTAATCATGTTCTCGATTTGCGAAATCTGGTTTTCAATCACGTCCTCAGCAAATTGAAGGTCGGTTTTATATCCTTTTTCCTGAAACAGCCGCTCCATGTTCTTCCCGTCAGCCACCCAGCGCTCGGATGATTTGGTTGGCATCGCAAGGCCGACATACCCCTTATCAGCATCGCCGGTTTTGCTTTCGGCGAGGTTGCAGGCCGTCAGGGCCAAGAGCAGCACCGCGATCAGCAATCCTGGCAATCCTCTCTTCATCGGTAGTTCCCCTTTCCGAAAAATGGAATCGAGAGCGCTTACAACCGAAGGTTCGAAAAGCCTCTCTGTACTAAAAAGGATACATCCCATCGGGTGTAGGGGTCTTTCCACGAAAACAACCTTTTTTATAATTTTCATACTTTTGTTGTTTGGGTTTTACGCGAGTGTACATTGGCTGCGTAACTTTCCGGCTTAGTCACACCATGCCCCAAGCGGTTGCCGGCATCCAAAAGGGGGAGTCCCAAAAGATCTTAGATCTTGCGGGAGCCCCCCTTCTTCCTGTTAGAAGACGCTCCATGTACGAATCGTTCCTACCATCGCTGTCGCTTGTCCGGAATCGATTCGTCCTCTCCGTTACGCCGTGCGGACTGCCTACTTTTTTAGACGCAAAGAAACCGTTCTTCGGTAAAATGGAGGTGCTACCCAAACCATTTACGAAAGGAACGGTTTCTTTTGTACATTCAATATACCATGGGGCAACCCCGGCGGCAGTCTAGACAGCTACCATCCCAAGTTGCTCACCAAAGCCAACGTCTACGCTTACACACAACGGATCTACTCTTCTCGTCAGATATCGCCAATGCCGTCCGCGAGAATGTCATGTTCATGTGGATTGCCGGGAGACAGCATCCGGATTTTCGCACCACTAATCGCTTTCGTTCCGAGCGTATAAAAGACGTACTGTAGAAGGTCTTCACGAGCGCGCTTCAGTTATGCCCAGGAGAAGGTCCAGACCTGTACAGCAATTGGAGGCGAAACTGCAATCCCGGCCCAAGGACAAACCACTGAAAAAAGCGATACACTCACTCCGCAAAGATCTGCTCCCGCGTTTGCAAAAATATGAGACTCAGCAGGAAATGGCATAGGTTCGGAATGTCCCCTTCATGATCCTCGCACACCGCCTACTCTTCCTGAACCGTCGCCCCTTTGCGGTACCGGTTCGGTGATACCCCCATTACTTTTTTAAAAGCCGTGCTGAAATAATGCTGGCTGTCATATCCCACCCGCTCCGCGATGTCCAGGATACTCAGATCGGTGGAATTAAGCAGCTGAATCGCCTTTTGAATCCGCGTCTGGGTCATAAGCGTAATAAAGGACGTGCCCAGTTCTTTCTTTAGCGTTCGGCTCAGATAGACTGGCGAAACCTGCAGCTCCTGGGCAAACGATTCCAGCGTCAGCTCCCGAACGGCATACTGCTCCTGGATGAGCTGCCGGGCCCGCCGTACTAACGGAGACAGCTGCGCATCCTTAAACACCCCATCCCGGCAGGCCTCATAGGCTGCAGCAACCGCCCCCGCTCCTTCCGATACAAACTCCATATGAACGTTGACAGTCAGCTTCAAGTACTTCTGAATGGATTGCTCGGCATCGGCTGCGATTTCCACATCCGTCTCACCCCATAAACAGATGCCAATCCATCCTGTATGATCACGGAACAAAACACAAGGAGCAGGATGGATCAGCTCGGAAATGATATTCTCCATCGCGAACAGATACAGCTGCCGGTCGCTTTCCTTCATCAAAGGCTGCGGAGCCGTCATCTCCGGCCACCTGGCGATGCCGACCTGAGTAGGATTACTAGGAGGAAGCCCGAGAAACTCCAGCTGCTCCAGCGCCTCCTCCTCATCCAGCAGGCCATGCATCCATTCCAAGCAGAATCGTTCCCGCAGCAGCGGAATATTCTTCTCGATTTGCTCGGAGGCCTTCTTCAGATAACTCTCCTGGATTTGCCGGTCATTCAGTTCATCCCTTACGCTTCCAAGCACTCGAATCAGGTGATCCGCATTCACCGGCTTTAATATATAATCCTTAACCCCGAGCCGGATCGCTTCCTGCGCATACGCAAATTCGTCATGGCCAGTAATAATGACGAACCGGCATTCGGGACGTTCTTCCTTCATCCGCTTCATAAGCCCGATGCCGTCCAGGAACGGCATATTCATATCGACCAGCATAATGTCGATCGGCCGGCTGAGCGCAAGCTCCAGCGCTTCCTCGCCATCCTCCGCTTCAGCAGCCACCTCCATGCCAAGAGCCTCCCAATCCACCGCATCCCGAATTCCTTCACGGATAATCGGCTCATCGTCAGCAATCAGGACTTGATACGCTTTGTTCATAGCCTGTCTCTCCCATCATGATTGGAGGACGAAGGGGCGGTATGCAGCAGCGGATGCGTAATCATTACCGTCGTTCCCTCGTTCTCTATACTGTCAATTGCAATTCCGTACTCATCGCCGAACGTTAGCTTGATGCGTGCCTGCACATTCAGCATGCCATAGCTGCGACTTTCGCCTACCCTTTCTCCCGGAGTCGTCTCCATGGCCGTTACCGGATCGGCAAGCTGATTGCGAAGCGTCTCCAGCTGCTCCTTGGACATACCTGCCCCGTCGTCTTGTACGGCAAGTACCAGCACATTCCCCTCGACATCAGCTTTGATCCAGATTCGCCCCGATCCTCTCCGGGCCTTAATGCCGTGGTATATCGCGTTTTCCACCACCGGCTGCAGAAGGAGCTTCAGCACGTATAATTTCTCAGCCTCAGGCGAAAGCTCCATCTCAACCTGCAGCCTGTCGCGGTAGCGCGTCTTCTGTATCTGCAAGTAGCTGCTGATATGCATCCATTCGTCGGACATGGAGATGATATCATCCCCTTTGCTGAGTCCGATCCGAAACAGCCTCGACAAGGATTCCACCAGATCCGATACATCGTCCGCCCCTTTCTTACGGGCCATCCAATGGATCGTATCCAGTGTGTTGTACAGAAAATGCGGCTTAATGTGGGCCTGTAGGCTGCGCAGCTCCGCTTCGCGCTTCTGCTTCTCCCGGAGCTCGCTCAGCTTCATCAACTTGCGGATCTGCAGAAGCATGCGGTTAAAGCTGCGTCCAAGCATGCCCACCTCATCCTGACGGTTTCCCCAGTAACGGGTCGTCAAATCCCCGGATTCTGCTTTTTGCATGAAGGACATGAGTTGCCAGATCGGTCTGGATATCGACTGTGAAAGCGTGTAGGATGCAGCTATGCCAAACAAGCACACCACAAACAAGAAACAAATCATATAAAATCGAATCTCTCGGACCTCATACACCGATTCGCTGGTTGGAAATACGCCGATCGTCCGCCAGCCGGTAAAGGAGGAGGTGCCGTATATCAATTGCAGCCGCTCTCCGTTCGACTCACGGATGAAAGCACCGCTGTCCTCTTCCGGAAACCACGAAGGCGGTATGGACGGAATGATGGAATCCTCCGGCTTATAGATGCTGGAGCCGCCGGGTTCGGCCACCATCAAATATCCGCTTTTTCCAAGCGTGACATCCCGGACCGCTCTCGCAACCGCCCGCAGCTTCAAATCGATCAATACCGCTCCGGTTACTTCCCTCGTATCCGGATTCACAAACGAGCGAACGACCGACACCAGCTCCTCGTTGCCATAATGAACATGGGTGGTGACGTTACGATCTGCCGGATGCCCGAGCACTGTAAAGATTCCTTCATTTGAAGCAGCCTCAAGGTACCAAGCTTCCTCCGTCAAGCTGGCGGGACCGCGCGCATACATTTCGTTACTGATGTATTCCCCGTCGCGATTGACCAGAAGAATGGAGGCGATTTCCGGGTACAGCGTCGTGAAGCCTTGAAGATACCGCTTAATCTCATAATTTTCCTCATTGTCCTGCTTCACCGAGAACGACTGCAGGCCGGAATTACCCGTATCTTCGGTTCCTGCGGCCGGCTTATCCCCTTGGATTTCCCCTTGCAGAAATCGCTCCGTGCGCGGGTCAAATCCGATCAAATACGTAATGTTCTGGAGATTCTCCATATCATTGTCCAAGGTCTGATTGACCTTTCCGATCAATTGAATGGTGTTCGAGGTTACCTGCTGATCCACAATGCGGTTAACCGTCCAATTGACGAGGACGCCCAGCGCGATTGAGGGCAGGATGCCAACCATAAGGAACAAGATGACCAACTTGTATCTCAGCGGTATATCCCCAAACCGCAGCCACCGCGAGATGCCTTCGCGCCAGGATTCCGCTCTGATTCTATTTTGCATAATAATCATTCACATTCTCTCGGGTCACAATCGAGATCCCGGTGTCCACCCTTGTCGGAAGTGGAGACACGTCATTGCCGAGCGTCGGGGCCGGTACGGTAAGACCATGATGCAGATGAAATAAATACTGCAGCGACCAATAGCCCATGTTCCACGTCCCCTGAGCGATCGTTGCCGCGATGGTTCCATCGGAAATCCGGTCCAGCGTCCCTTTATTTGTATCGAATCCGATGATGGTAATCCGATCCGCTTTATTCGCGCCGATAACAGCATCCGCCACGCCCATTCCGCCGCTGGCCTCCGTTACGAAGATCCCTTTGAGATCCGGGTGCTTGTCCAGCATGTCTGCAGCAGCCTCTTTGGCAACGAGGGTATCCCCTTTACCTTCCCTGATCTCCACCACGGACATGCCCGGATATCGCTGTGCTAAAGTGTCCCTGAAGCCTTCGGAACGGTCATCATGATTCTGCTGCCCGGGCTGGGTAACAATCCCGATCTCCCCTTCCCGGCCGAGAAGCTGCGCCATTTTGTCCGCGGCCGCAACGCCAGCGTTGTAATTATTGGTCGCCAGGAAAGAATAGGCCTTACTGTCAGGTGCATCCGCATCGAACAGCACGACGGGTATTCCAGCTTCCACGGCTTTATTAATTGTCGACGTCAGCGCTTTGGAATCGATGGCCGACAAGGCGATACCGGCAGGTTTTTTGGCAATCACTTGTTCCAGAACGGTGATCTGTTCCTCCACGTCATATTGTGTAGAGCCTCGGTAATCGACAGTTACGCCCAGAGCATCCCCTCCATCCTCGAAGCCCTTTAAAATATTTTTCCAATATTCCATGCCAGATTGAAAAGTCACCATGACATAATTCTCCCCAATGCTGCCGTGCAGGCCGCCTTCCTCCCAAGCAGAAGAACGCTTGTCCTCCAGTCTGTACATGAACACATAGGTAAGAAAAGCCAATAGAAGCGCACCGTACACCAGCATCATCTTCTTCATGATTAAAACCCCCGATTCCTTGATCCTTCGTTCGCCATTCCCAGTTGCAATCGGTTACATAACGTATAATGAATATACTGCAATTCTTTGAAAAAGATCAAACCCTTGCTGGAATTCGGCTCTGGTCAACAGCAAAAAACAGGCCGTCCACGGTTAACCCTAACCATATCACTGCCTGCTTCTGATATTTTAATTATCTTTATTTTTATACATTAAATTTCATTGCCTTATGTAGCCCGCTTAGCCGGATAAATGCTGATGCCGTGCATAAATAAACTTACCACGTGACGCGCAAGATCCTCAGGAGTCCGCTTGCCTGTCAGAAGCTGCTGTGAGGTTAGTCTTTCAATGACGCCAACCAAGCACTCCGCAACGATGTGCATATCTAAATCTCCGTCAAAGTACCCGTCCCGCTGCTCAGCTTTCAGATTTTGCTCAATCATGGCTACCATTTCAGACTTTACGATGACAGCGTCATCCCCAATGAAAAAACCAATTTGTGTCAGGTCCGAATCTTTGCCAAGAAACGCGAACAACCCCGTCAGCACGCTCTGCAAACGACCGGTTACATGCTCCTCATCAATTCCGCTTTCCAATCTGCTCCCCTCGAGCAGGATCTTGAGCTCAGAGCGAAATTTCTCCACCAACTCCTTGAAAACGGCTTCTTTGCTTTCAAAATACAAATAGAATGACGGCTGCGTCAATCCAGCCCGGGAAACGATGGTGCTGATCTTGGTCTGATGGTATCCTGACTTTGCAAATTCATTGGCAGCGACAATCAGTAGTCTAGCCCGGCTTTCTTGTCCGTTCGCACCCTTCTTACGCAAAGCTATCCAACCTCCGAATCTAATCATGATGTATGTAAGTTACCGTTCATTATACTCTATATCGGAAAGTTACTGCTACACATAAAGTCCAGTCTTAACATGCACGAGACTTTACATCGCATCAAGAACGTTATAACGTAAAAGGATAACGATGTTTATCGTTACAGCCAATAAGGAGATTAATAACATGCAGAAACATACCCAATCCAACTCGGTGGATATGACCGAGTCACATAACTTGCCAGCCCCGTCTTCCAAGCGCGTGCTTATTGTTACGGCAGTCGATGCCGAAAAAGAAGCCGTGCAACGCGGGCTTAAGCGCGCACATGGATTTGATGTCATCGCGGGTGGAGTCGGTCCCGCGGCTACCGCTGCTGCGACTGCCCGCCAGCTGATTCAAGGCACCTATGATTTCGTTGTCAGCGCAGGTATCGCCGGAGGATTTGCCGGCCAGGCTGAGGTTAGCTCCATCGTCATTGCGGACACCATCATTGCCGCTGATCTCGGTTCTGAAACCGAAGACGGCTTCAGCAGCGTCCAAGAGCTTGGCTTCGGAATGGATCGGGTGCAGGCAGATCCAGCTTCTGCCCGCAAACTTGCGGAGGCCTTAAAGATTGCTGGCGCAGCCGTAACCCTCGGGCCCGTCCTGACGGTCTCCACCACGACAGGAACAGCAGCTACGGCCGCACGCCTCCTCCATCGGGTGCCGGACGCCGCAGCCGAGGCGATGGAGGGATTCGGCGTGGCGACCGCTGCCGATGCAGCCGGTGTGCCCGTGCTTGAAATCCGTTCCATATCCAATCAGGTCGGTCCGCGGGACCGCGGCGCATGGAAGATCAAGGAGGCGCTGCAGGCGCTTGAGACAGCAAGTTCATTACTACCGGAGGTGTTACGATGAAAATCGCTTTTTCCCCTTGCCCCAACGACACATTTGTCTTTCATGCCTGGGTTCATGGTCTTATTCCCGGTGCTCCCGAGCTTGATGTATCCTATGCGGATATCGATATCACCAATCATTGGGCGGCCGAGGATCGGGAACATGACATCTTGAAAATATCCTATGCCGCGCTGCCCTGGGTGCTGGATGAATACGCCCTGCTGCCCTGCGGGGGAGCGCTCGGCCGCGGTTGCGGGCCTCTCGTTCTGACGGCGGACAAGCTCACGGACGGAAAAACACCAGCCAGCCCTGCAGATTTGTCCGGCCGGCGGGTAGCCGTTCCAAGTGAGCGCTCCACAGCTTATCTGTTGTTCCGTCTGTGGGCCGCACAGAACGTACCCGGGGGACTCGGCGAAATCGTGGTGATGCCGTTCGATCAGATTATGCCGGCTGTCCGGGATGGAGCGATCGATGCCGGGCTTGTCATTCACGAAGCGCGATTCACGTACCCATCCTACGGATTGAAGCTGATGACGGATCTGGGCAGCTGGTGGGAATCCGATACAAATCTGCCTATTCCTCTGGGGGCGATTGTGGCCCGGAGGTCGCTGGATCTGGCAAGCATTTCGAACTGGATCCGCTCTTCTGTCGAATATGCCTGGGAACATCCTGAGGACTCTCGGGCGTATGTCCTCCAACACGCTCAGGAAATGGACCCGGATGTCGCCGATGCCCACATCGACTTGTATGTCAATCCATTTACCGCAGAGCTGGGCGAAGACGGCTATGCAGCAATTTCCGCCCTGCTGAACCGCGCAGCCGATGAAGGGCTTGTGCCGCGGATCGATCCTGCACTGTTGAAGCGTCCATAATATGGCGACCTAACCCTAAAGTATATTCTCAATAGATGTACTTCCAATAGAAGAAAAACTACAAATAGAATTTTCTTGCGGTAATCAGAAGATTTAGCTTCCGCTGAAAGCTTATGTATTCTATGTTCAAAGAGGAGCACCAGGAGTCCGACAAATCGGGTCTCCTGGACGCTCCTCTTTTTCATGATCCTTATGAATCGTTCTTGTCCAACTCCTCTGTTCAGAACTCATGCCTCGATATAAAATCATGCAATCGTCGATAAATTTCGATAATCTCATCCATGGGCATTCGTACCAGTCCACTGGAAGAAGGAGCAACAAACTCATGAACGCCGTCCACGACGGAGTCCTGCTGAATTCCCCAATCCGCTTTTGCTTTACCGCTAAATTCGGTGTACACGCCCTTGCCGACAAAGCAAGCAACCTCCGGTCTGTACTCCGCCAGCTTCTCCCGCAGCGTTTCTCTTCCGAGTTTGTACTCTTCGCGGGTAATGTCTTCGGCCCCCCGTGTAGGCCTGGCCACAATATTGGTAAACCCATACCCCAGTTTAAGCAATTCCCCATCCTCCGAGGCATCATATAAGCGAGGGGTCAACCCGGATTTATGCAGAATCCTCCAAAAATTGTTGCGGGGGTTGGCATAATGATGTCCGACCTCCCCCGATCGTAAACTAGGATTAAATCCGATAAAAACAACAGTCAATCCATAATCGAGATGATCGCTGACTTCGTTCATTCTGACTCCTCCTATCATCGTCTTATTCTGGGTTAACCTAAAACTTAATGAGAGCTCGATGCGGCAGCGCTGTTGTTGCGTTTGCGTATTTGGTGAATGCCCATCACCACGGTCACGAGTTCCCAATCTCCAAGGACGTCGCTCTCATTCTCCAGCAGATAGGCTCCGGCCTGAAGCCAGCCGCTAATACGGGAAAAATGGGCGATTCCCCTTCCGGTACCATCCATTATTTCATATTCATTGGAAAAAGCAGGCGAAGTGATCTCATATACGCCCCGCGATCCCGCGTTGTATTCAAATTTTTTCGTAAAAAAGCTCATACGCATACGCAGCACGCCCAGCTCTTCCCCGCTGCCGCTCACGATATGCCACTTGTTGGAGAAGAAACGAAACGAGCCGCTGCATACCGGATCTCCCGTAGCGTTATACACGTCCAGCGAGGAACCGAAAGCACTCTTCAAATCCAGACTTCCTATTACACTGCCTTCCCTATCCATAATATCTGTTATACCCGAGCTAAAAAAGTTATCCTTAAAATATAAATGCATACGCCTTCCCCCTTCCTCGATTCCTTGCATACCTGTTACTCATTACAACGATTTGCACGTTAAATTGTTTCAATTTTTTGGGGGGAATCTGGGAACCAATCCTATGTTCAATTGTCTAATATTTGAGGTGATGTGATTGGAGTACCTGAAACAAATGGTGGCCGTAAATGAAGCAAGCACGGTGCTGAGCGATTTAATGGAGTCCTTCGGCCAGGACGTGTGGAACTATGCGTTCTTCCTAACAAAACGCAAAGATGCGGCTGATGATATCAGCCAGGACGTATTCTTGAGTGCATTTAAGCACTGGAATGAGTTTCAGGGCCGAAGTTCTGTAAAAACATGGCTGTTAACCATCACCCGCAACCTTTCCCTGAACTATCTCAAATCTTCCTTTATGACGAGGGTGTCTTTAACCGGCTGGGTAACCTCCAAGCAGACTGAACCCTCTGCGGAAAAAGAGTTTATGGATGCTGCTGCCGTATCGCAGATTTGGAAATACGTGATGGAGCTGCCACCCAAATACCGAGAGGTGCTCATCCTTGAATCCCATTACCAGCTGCCGCGAAAAGAAATGGCGGAGCTGCTCGGCATATCCGAAGGAACGATCAAATCCAGACTGCACCGGGCTCGCGCCCGAATGGAGAAGCTGTTGAAAGGAGAGGATGTCCAGTGAAGACCGAACAAGAGCTGCCGCCCGATTGGATACAGGAACTCGCTTCTTCTCCATTCAACGAGCCGATGTTCACCGAGAAGATGAAATCCAGTGTAATGAACAGCGCTGCTAACGGCTCTGTAAAGAAGGGTCGAAAAAAGCGGAAATCTCCAACTCGTCTGCGTATAACCGCAAGTGCATTCATGATTCTTCTAATAGCGGCGGTATGGGGATGGCGCGAGTCCCCTGCGCTTCAACGGATGATCCCGATCCAGGGCTTGGGATATGCTGCCAAGTGGACTCCCCGCAGCGTATACACGGAGGAAGGGGTGGATAAACTTCAGGCATTTCCGGGTGGGGATTATGCCGCGGGCTCTCCGGCCGGTGCCTGGTGGAATCTGCTAACCCCGGTCCAAGAGCTTGAAGGGAAAACGATCCACATAACCGCCGTACACCGGGATACGGGAACTACGCTTGAGGAGCTTGCCGAGACGGAGATCACCTCCGATATGGCTTATGATAACTTCACCCGAGTCTCTTCCCGCTTTGGCATACCACTGGCAGGTTTATGGCGTTTCGACGTGATGGTGGATCAGGAGAAATACGGCGATATCGTGATCGATGTGCCGGACAGCAACTGGGAGCCAAGTCCGAGCTTTAGATCCGGCAATTATGCCATGACTGGTGTGGAAGGTCGTTTAGGTTTTATTCATCCTCCTTTGATTGCAGATAAACCAAACAAATACATGTGGCATTTCTGGGGCCGTGACGAGGAATTAACGGGTGACTTGCGCATTACGGCAGTAAAAAGAAACACCTCCGAGATCATCGATGTCTTTGAGGTTGCCGGGTTACGGCCTTCCTCGATAAACGGTGCTGATGCAGCGGTACCAACCTCCATGTCGCTGCCTTCGCCAGGACTATGGCGTATTATGGTCTCCATTAACGGTCAGCTGTTTGGCAGCGTCATTGTGGAAGTCGATAAACATCAGGACTAAGCTTTCACTACCCTAACCTATCAGAACTTCTATCCGAGACTGAAGTTCATCAAATAAGGCTGCCCCGGTCTGTAGGCATCTACAGAACCGGGGCAGCCTGTTCATTGTGGAATATCATAAATTTCATATTCCGCTTATTTCATCAGTCAAATAGCATTATTCCGCGTTCAATGCTTCCTTCGGCACTTCAATCTTGCTGATTTCGTTATGCTTGGAGTAAGTACTCTTCATTTTCATATCCAAGGATACCTTCTGACCTTCGGCTTCCATTGCCATTACCATGTCCAAATCGGTTGTTACAGGCAGGTAAGATTCCTTCTGTACGCCATAAACAATATGGATGCTCTTGATATCCATTTGATCCATCATGGCTTCCATCTGCGGATCGTTGCCCGCTTGGCTCATCATGGACTTGGCAAGCTCCTTCAGATTGTCGCCGGAGACATCCGCCGTCAGAACGTATGAGTCTCCGTCCTCCGTTACTTTGAAGTCCTTAGCGAGAGTCTTGAACTGCTCTAACTGCTGCTCCGGACTTGCACTGCTCGGATCCAGGCTGTCGCGGATCTCCTGCTCCGATTCCTTCGGAACCTGCATCCATTGACCATCCATAAGCATGTAGATACCGTCTTCCGTTATATACTGCTTCATCTCGATCTTGCCTTCCGGAGAATCCATCACGATGTTCTGCATCATCTCCACCGGCTCGAGCGTAAGTTCCGAATCAAGCGCCATATTAACATCTTGCTCCTGCTTCTCTTCGCCTTCAACTACGATATGCTGTTTAACATCGGCTTTCATCGCAAAACTCTTCAAATTCTTAGAAGCTTCAGCCGCCTTCTGAAGAAGCTCGTCAGCAGTTGGAAGAGCATCCTTCTTCGGTTCTTCTTTAGCAGGCGGCGTCTCGCTCGTCCCTTGTTCCGCTGCTGGCGGTGTTGCAGCGTCGTCTGCTGCTTTGTTGTCCTTTCCGCATGCTGTCATGCTCATTACCAAAATTGCCCCTAGTAATACTGCTGTCCACTTCTTCAATCGAATTTCCTCCTAAAATATGTATTCCAAGATTACTCATCCCATTCTATACGATCTGCGACAAATATTGATCAATTTTTCAGAAAACGGTACACTAGACCTATTCTTTGTCAGGGAGTGTGCACAATTGGAAAACATTCTTGTTACCGGATATCGAGCTCATGAACTCGGTATTTACAACAACAAACACCAAGGCATTCCTTATATACGTCAAGCGATTGCCAACCGCTTGATTCCGCTGCTCGAGGAAGGTCTTCAGTGGGTTATCACGCCCGGTCAGTATGGCGTGGACCTGTGGGCCGTTGAAGCAGCTATAGAACTAAAGTCCCGATACCCTCACCTGAGATGCTCTATTCTGACCGCCTATCAGAATCCCGAGGCGCAATGGAAAGACGATAAAAAAGCTTATTTTCAGGAATTGATGAAGGGGGTAGACTTCTATGCGCCTGTCAGCAAGAGCCCCTATCAGGGGCCGTGGCAATTTACGGCCAGAGACGATCTGTTACTCCGCAAGACCGATGGCATTCTGCTAGTGTATGACGAAGATGGCGGCGAAGCCAGCCCCAAGTTCATCAAAGAACGCGCGCTGAAGAAGCAGACAGCGGACGGTTACCGCTTCATCAGCATCGGATCGGAGGAGATACAGGCTGTTGCAGACGAAGAGAACATGTCGCAGGATTTTTACTAGGCTTGCTGCTCCCCGGTTACCACTTCGATCCGCCAGAAGAGTTCCCTGCTGGCGAATCTCCCCAGCTAGAACCGCCAGAGGAGCAATGTGAAGAACCTGAAAGAGACGTCAGTTTAAAGGAAATATTTTCGACATAAGTCTGCCTCTCTGATGGATTATCGAAATTAATCATTTTATGCAACATTCCGCAAAAATCAAGGAAAAGAGAATATCAACTAACAAATGAACCTGTGGCAATATTACACATGAGAAGCGGTGGAGCATGCGAATTAACAAATATATAAGCGAAACGGGAGTTTTCTCGCGCAGAGAAACCAACCGATTGATTGCAGCCGGACGCATCACGATCAATGGCAAGGTGTGTGAAAAAGGGGCGGACGTTGAACTGTACGATATTGTGTTAATAGATGGGAAGGAAATTCCTCATCAGGATAGGGAAGCGGTTTACCTGGCTCTCAATAAACCTATCGGTATTGTCTGTACGGCAGCAGAACATGTCGCGGGAAACATTATTCAGTTTGTTAACTATCCATCGCGCATTTTTGCCATTGGAAGGCTGGATAAGGCCTCTGAAGGTTTGATTTTACTTACGAACGACGGAGATATTGTGAACAAAATGATGCGTTCAGAACATCATCATGAGAAAGAATATGTGGTGACTGTGGACAAACCCGTTACGGACGAATTTATGCAAGCGATGTCTCAAGGTGTTGAAATCCTGGACGTCATAACCAAACCATGCAAGGTCTATAGGCAAAGCGAAGATGTATTTCGCATTATTTTGACACAGGGCCTTAATCTGCAAATCCGCAGAATGTGTAAAGCCTTGGGGTACAGAGTGCTGAAGCTGGAGCGTATCCGGATTATGAATATTACACTGGATCAACTGGAACGGGGGAAATGGAGGCATTTGCAGGAAGCCGAACTACATAACCTCCTGTTCATGTTGAACTAGGCGAAGGCGAACTCGTGGTAGGAACAGTAAGGCAACATACAAAAGCCATTTTTCAACTTTGTCCACGCCGGCCAAGGAAAGCCACTCCTAAGGTTTACTTCATAAACCCCGGTATCGTGTCAAATTTGAAAAATGGCTCTACATGCTTAAAACATATTATTTCTATGCCAGCAAATAATCGTCAATGCTGGTATAAGCATACCCATGGGCCGCCGCAACCGCTTCGTAGGTTACCTTGCCGTCGATGACATTAATGCCCTTGGCAAGTGCTTGATCATGACGTGCGGCAGACCGAAGTCCTTTACTTGCTATTCTCAGTCCATAGGGTGCCGTTACATTGGTCAATGCCATGGTGGAGGTTCTGGCTACGGCGCCCGGCATGTTGGCTACAGCATAATGAATAACACCATGCTTTTCGTAGGTCGGGTTGTCATGCGTGGTGATCCGGTCAATCGTCTCGATGGAGCCCCCTTGATCAATCGCCACATCCACGATGACGGATCCCGGACTCATCTCTTTTACCATCTCTTCCGTTACGAGGCGCGGGGCCCGCGCACCGGGGATCAATACTGCGCCCACGACAAGGTCGGCGGCCTTCACCGTTTCCGCAATATGATACGGATCGGACATAATCGTTTTGACCCGCCCTTGGAACAGATCATCCAGTTGACGAAGCCGGCCGGGATTAATATCGAGGATGCTGACGTCCGCACCGAGACCCAGCGCGATTCTTGCCGCATTAGTGCCAACGATGCCGCCGCCGATAACGGCAACCTTACCTGGTGCGACCCCGGGTACGCCACTTAGAAGAACTCCCTTGCCGCCATGCGCTTTTTCCAGGAAATGCGCTCCGATTTGGATGGACATTCTTCCTGCCACTTCACTCATCGGTGTCAACAGCGGCAGGCTGCCATCCGTCAATTGTATCGTTTCATAAGCAACGGCACTCACCTTACGGTCAACCAGCGCCTTGGTCAGTTCCGGCTCGGGGGCCAGGTGCAGATAAGTGTATAGGATCATATCCTCTTGAAAGTATTCATATTCCTCCTGCAGGGGTTCCTTTACCTTCACAACCATCTCGGCTTTCCACGCTTCTGCAGCCGATGCAACCACTTTGGCTCCAGCCGCTCTGTAAGCTTCATCCGTAAAACCGATCCCAAGACCAGCCCCGGATTGTACAAGCACTTCGTGTCCGGCATTTCTAAAACTGACGACCGTACCCGGCGTCATGCCTACACGACTTTCGTTATTTTTGATTTCTTTGGGAACCCCAATTATCATCCCCATGCCTCCTTAATAGTGAATTTTGCCTATCTAATTGAATTGTAACCATTTTTACCCAAACTGTGTACCTGTCTAAGGTCAGGGATTGTCCATCCGAATTTATCTCTATGTATCCGTAGTATATGCAGATAAAAGATGAACTGCATGCAGAAAAAAACACTTCTGGCAGAGGGATTATAACGGATTTTTGTCCGTTATACCGTCCTCGCCAAAGTGTTTCAATCATGCGCATTCATGAAAACTCTAAGTACTTCTGTTGTTATATCCCTTCGTTATTGTGCAACCAGCTTAAACTTTTTCGCGATCCTTCCCTTTGTCGGATTCACCTGCGTTTTTGTTCGCCTTCTCCCGATCGAGCTGCATCTCCTCCACCGTCTTCACCTTGAGTCTGGCTGCTCCTTCATACGAACGGGTGGGGATCAGATTGTCGGATATTAGACGTGCTTTCGCTTCAGTGATCGAAACCGCATACTGAGGAAGCCACGCTTCACCGGCTACCAGCATTTCATCGACCAGCTGCCAGATTTCCTTCGGATTACATACCGCTCCAACCAGCGGATCCATCATAAATGCCTGACGAAGCAGCTTGTCATCTCCATGAACCGCCGCTTCGACCGCCAGCCGTTGAACGGATATGCTTACGCCACACACCGCAGCCGGCCCTAACGGCAAATTCCCTACATGCGGCATGGAAATGCCGTTGCGGTCTACGTAACCCGGCGCCTCAATGATTGCATCATTCGGCAGATTAGCGATAATGCCCTCATTCATTACATTAAAATGCCCCCGGTATACCCGGCCGGTTTCCAAGCCTTCAATAATGTAGGAGCCATGCTCCTCTCCCCGGTGCTCCGGCGTGTACTCCATAGCCGGATCTTGCATCCAGTTCGGGAAATCCGTCTCGAACCAGTTGCGTCCCTCGGTACAGACTCGCAAATATCCGCCTGTCTCTCCGTTTATCCAACTGCTGAGGTCAATCCACTCCGTAATTTCCTCCGCCCGTTTACGGTACCAAGGAACATATTCGCTTAGATGGCCGTTGGATTCGGTGCTGTAGTATCCGAAACGCCGCAGCATATCGATGCGAACCTTCTCTGTCCTGCTATACTCCGGATGCCGTTCGAACGCTTCCAGCAGTCCAGCCGTCAAGTCCTTGCCTTTATGTGAGGCTTGAATATACCAGGTTTGATGATTAATGCCGGCACAGACAATATCGACTTCCTGTTTCTGCAAGCCATAAACCTCGGCGATTTGGTGATGCCCATGCTGTACGCCATGGCATAATCCAATCGTCCGCACGCCGCCATACTGATTGCATGCCCATGTCAGCATAGCCATGGGATTCGAGTAGTTCAGCAGCAGTACATCTGGTGCGCACACCTCGCGAATATCCTGGCAAATGTTCAGCATCTCAGGGATTCCCCGCTGGCCATACATAATGCCGCCTGCACAGAGCGTGTCGCCCACGCATTGATCGATGCCATATTTCAGCGGAATGTCCACATCCGTACGGAATGCCTCCAGTCCGCCCACGCGAATGGTGCAGATGACATATTTTGCACCCTGCAGGGCTTGTCTTCGATCCGTGGTGGACTGGATCGCAATCGACAGTCCGTTCTCGGTAATGTCCCGCTGACACAATTCCGTGACCATATCCAGGTTATGCTGACTGATATCGGTGAAAGAGACCTCGATATCCCTAAATTCCGGTACAGTCAACAAGTCACGCAGAATTCCCCGGGTAAAGCCGATGCTGCCCGCGCCGATAAAAGCAACCTTAAATGACATTCTATCCACTCCCCAGCTGCAAATTAGATTGTAGTTATTGTAGCAATCGAGTGGTAGAAAGCGTTATCAAAATCATGACCTCTTGGACTCTTCCGAGTCAAAAATCCTCACTTCTTATCTGATCTGGCATCCTGATCACCGTATTTCCAGGCATTCCGATCCTTCCGCAGCCGATATTCCACTGGCGTGGTTCCCGTATTCTTCTTGAACAACATATGAAAATATTGCCTGCTGCCAACACCCACATAGTCCGATATTTCATCTATGGGGATATCCGTCTGCTCCAGCAGCATTTTGGCCTTTTCCATTCGAATCATGGTCAGATACTCCGTTATTGTCCTGCCCGTCCCTCTGCGGAATACCCGATGCAAGTAGCCGGGATGCAGATTCACTTCAGCGGCAACGTCCTTTACCTGAATATGGCGATCATAGTTCTGATGCAAGAAATCGACGCTTCGTTTAATATAGAACTCGCTCTGCTGCACTTCGCTGCGTTCCCTTTCTTCATACAGACGGGCGATACAGACAAGCAACTGAATAAACAGCATATGCGTCATCATTCTCCCCTCCGTCCCTCTCTGATCGAGTTCAAGCACGAGGCTCCGCAGCACCGGATATACCTCCTCCTGATCCGCTAGCACCAAGTAGGGAAACGGCCGATTCAGGAGAAAAGACACCTCTTGCTCCTCACCTGCAATCTGCCTGAGAGAAAGCGTCCTCCCTTCATTTTCCATAAACCCGAATTCCACATTCAGCATTCGGCAGGAGACCGCCTGCTCAACGATTAACCGATGCGGAATATCGGCATCCAGCACCATAAACTCCCCTTTTTTGAGCGTGACACTCTTTTCCGTATCGCCTACCTTTACGTCAATCCGGCACACCCCTTGGATCATATACATAATCTCGGTTGAGTCATGCTGATGGTATGGCATTTCATAATCCATCCACTGCTTATAGTAATAGGCGTAAAAGCGCGGGACATAATCCCCCTCTTCTAACATCTGCTGAAACAAGCTGCCATTCACAACACGTGTTCCTCCCTTCGTCCGAGCAGTGCAGCATGATTTATGGACAAAAACTTCTATCGACGTACTTCACAGAAGACAGACCGCGTTTAAGAGTAGTTATAGGTGTATTAAAATCTCACAGCGTACATAAATCGTAACTTTATATATAAAAAAAGCCTGGCCCTTAGGCCAAGCTTATCATCAATATGCCAGTGGTGCTACGAGATTTTGAAGGCCGATACGGTATGGTTTAACTCTTCAGCAAGCTCGGCAAGCGATTGTGCCGTTGCAGCCGATTCCTCGCTTGTAGCCGCCGTTTCCTCCGTCGACGAAGATATGGTTTCAATTGCGGTCGCCACCTCGGCAGCCTGGGCTGCCTGCTCCTCGCTGGCAGCTGCAATATCCATTACTTTACCGGCAGACTCATTCACCATACTTGTAATGTAGGCAAAGGCTTCACCGGCTTTTTCCGTGTGGATGACGCCTAGATTCACCGCCTCCACGCTATCAGCCGTATTCTTCTGCATGCCCTTGATGATATCGGCGATCTGCTTCGTCGCTCCTCCGCTACGTTCGGCTAGCTTGCGCACTTCATCCGCCACCACAGCGAAGCCTCTTCCTTGATCGCCGGCGCGGGCAGCCTCGATCGTGGCATTAAGGGCAAGCAGATTGGTCTGCTTGGCGATATCGTCAATCACCTCGATAATCTCGCCAATCCGCTGGGAATCAGCTTCGAGTTTGGCAACCTGCTCTCGTACCCGATTCATGCCTTCCACCGACTGCTGGACGATACCGCTGCCTTCCGTTGCAATGCCGGAGGTCTGGTTTACAAGCTCGGATGCTGCTGATGCATCGCTCGCAACAGAATTGATGGCATTTGACCATTCATGGAACAATTCACTGACCGTTTGCACGGATTCAGCCTGACTGCTGCTTCCAACCGCAAGTTCCTCGGCACCAGCCGATAGCTGCTGTGAAGCGGCGGCTACCGATGATGCGTTCAGGTTCACTTTGCCGATCATCTCCCGCATGCTCTCCAGCAGCTGCGCGAATACTCTGGACAACGTGCCGATTTCATCGGCTCTGCGGAGATAAGCCGCAGGCACCTCCTGCGTGAAGTCTCCCTTCGACATGAACTCTCCGATGGAAACGGAAATGCCCAATGGTTTCACGATGGATCTCGTTAACAGGACCACGACAGCCGCCATGGCCACCAGAGTGGTCAGTCCGGCAACGATAATGGAGATAATCAACGCATCCGAATTTGCCGTAATCTCATCCATCGGGATAATGATAGCAGCAGACCATGGCGTTTCGGTCAATCCGGTCTTAATCGGGGTATACAGCTTGTACAGCTCGGAATCTTCCTCAGTATAGACATCTCCTTCCCGAATCGCATCAAGGATAAGGGGAACCGTCTTGCCAGGATAGGCCTCCTCCAACGTCTGCCCCATCACCCCGTCCTCCGGCGACGTTACGATCACGCCGGTATTCGAAAAAATATGCGCATACCCCGTGTCGAACAATCGGAATTGCTCCATTACGCTTTGCAAATGTGCCAGGGAAATATCGACGCCAACCACGCCGACAGTCTTTCCGTTATCGATAATCGGAACAACGAGCGATGTCATCATGACATCTTCGTTGCCTACTTTGAAGACGTACGGATCCATAATGATTTCTTTTCCGCTGTTCTTCGCCAGGAGATAGAAGTCACCTTCCCCTTCGTGCTCGTAATCCTCGATTACGGAGCGTTCCAGGCCGGATTCCGTTCTTGCCCAGTAGGACATCAATCGCCCCGTTTGATCACTGCCCTGTTTGTTTCTGTATTCGTTGTCCCGGCCATCAAAGGCATCCGGCTCCCATAAGGTCCAGATCCCTTTCCAGGACGGATTGTCTTCCAGATTTCTTCTCAGTATTTCATTAACGGCTGCGCGATTCGTGGTATCGGTCCCTTTCATTCCAACAAAGCTTACAGCTAATGTACGTGCGGAGCTCATGACATCGTCAAGCTCTGCTTGTACCAGCGTGCCAATCTTCTCACTCGTTGTCACCGCAAGCGTCTTGGCCGAATCCAGAGCTTCCTCCGTTGTAGTCATACTGATATACGTCATCATGCCAGCTAGAAAAATCGTAATCGACCCCAAAATAATAAACAGCATACGACTCTGGAGTTTCATTGCAAACAGAGATTTCAAAGACTTCAATCGTTTCATTATGAGTCACCCTCGCTTCTTCCGGCTGTTAAATTCATTCCACTCTTCTTCAAGCTGCGCCAAAACTTCCTCAATCTCTTCCGGTGACAAGAGGTCATCGACACCATATTCAAATAGGTCCTTTGTCATGCCGCAGGTTACCACCCTTCCTACTTACAGACTACATCCATCCAGTAACATAAGCATATACACTTACTTACCGTTCGTAACCGAAATTCTCTTGCGTGCTCACGCAAGAATTTTGCGGATTGTCTTGCGGATATTGTCGAATAACGGCGAATCTTTCTCGTGTCATGTCGAGGTAAACATACTTTATGATCTGAAACGTTAAAGAGAGCTAGCCGGTCAGCCCAGCTGAACAAAATCCGAATCCGAGAGGATTCCCATCTGCTTTGCCTTCAGTGCAGCTTCTATGCGTGACTTCACATTCAACTTTTGAAACAGATTGGTTAAGCAGTACTCCAGTGAACGCTGGCTCATGATCACCATTCCCGCAATCTCCTTGTTACTCTTTCCGCGAGCGATTTCCTTGAGAATACTATATTCTTTATCGGTTATAGACTGGGCTGCCGGCGCCCCTGCTGTCCGTTCCGGACCATTTGCGGTAACACGCCGGAGCTGCTTCACAAGTGTTAACGGCAGAACTACTTCCCCTCGCAGCGCACATCGAACAGCCGTTACCAACTGCTCTTTGCCCGACGTTTTCGAGACAAAACCAGCCAGTCCGGCCTCCATAATCAAATTAAAATGATTGCTGACTTCAAAACCCGTATAAACCAGCATCACCGCGTTCGGAACGATTTGGAGGATCTGCTTGGCCAAATCAATTCCGCTCATGCCCGGCATATGCATATCAATCAGCATTACGTCAAAATGCAACGTTCTCACCAGCTCCAGCGCCTGCTCCGGCGTATTCGCAAGCTTCACGAACATATCCTTTTCCTGCTCAAGCAGCACCTTGGTTCCCTCCATCACCGAGGGATGGTCATCCACTAATAAAATTTCGATCATGTTCACTCATGGCTCCTTCAATCTGGTATCTTGATTACTTCACTGCCGGTGGAATGTTTACTTTGCTGTTATGGATATATAGACAGCCGTCCCCCCGCTCTTCGATGAGTCGAACTGGATTTTACCGTTCATGCTTCTCACCCTTTCCTTCATGCCGCCGATCCCCATATGATTGAATTGATCCGGTTTCTGGTTCAAATCGATCCCAATCCCGTTATCTTCATAGCTAAGATTGACCTCATCACACTGAGTGGACAAACGGAGCTTTACCTCGGTCGCGTTGGAATGCTTCGTGGCATTGGCCAGCAGCTCCTGGACAATTCTGTACAGTCCGATCAAGTGATCGTCACTTATATCATCATCGAAGTTCGAGCAGTCGAACTGTATAGAATAATTGGTGCGGAGCTGGGTAAATTCAAACAATGCCTCCAGCGAACGTTCCAAACCCTCCTCCTTGAGCAGCGGGGGGCGAAGCTCGTTGCACGTAATTCGAATCTGATATATGACATCCAGAAGCCCCTGCTCGATTTCCTCCAGCTGTGGGCGAAGTTGCTCCGGCAGCTCATGATCCGATGTAATCTGATTTAATTTCCTGTACCATATAATCTGTTCCTGGAGCGCAGCATCGTGAAGATCTTGGGACAATCGCTTCCGCTCATTTTCAGATAAATGCAACATCAGTCGCAGCAGCCACAAGGGCATGATCTGCTGGGATGAATCCAGCTTCTCCAGCTCCCTCGTCAAATCCTCAATGACGCGGAAGTTATCGTACAGGACACTTGCATAGCGCGTAATGGTCTCCAGCCATATTTTTTTGGCCTGAATCATTAGCAAGGGAACCTCTCCGCCAATGCAGACAATGCTGCTATCCCCGTTCATTTCTCCAATCTTGACAAAATATCCGTCGGACATCTCAAACAGTTTACAGAATGGAATATGCTCGGGACCGCATGTATGGATCGCATGAAGCACACCTTGCGGCAGAACTTTATGGCCCCCTTGGATTTTGATATGCAGGCTGTGGTGGTTGATCTGGATGAGGCTCACCCGATCCGTCACCAGCACCTTCTTAATTTCCCTCACGATACGGGCGTTCAATTCACTGATCTTCACCATCCCAAAAAGGTCGGAAGAGAATTGATCCAGGCTCATTTGCAGCCTAAAATAACGGTCCTCGCTCTCCCGAACTAGCCTTTCTGCCGCAATGCGCTCCCGTTCAGCCTGCTTCTGCTGCGTAACATCGCGAATAATGGTAAGCGCCGTGTTATGACCTATATAAGGAATAGGTGTCGTAATTGCCTCTATATCGATGATCGTTCCATCCAGTTGGACCAGTTTGTTCCCGGTGAGCTCCGAGGTATTCCCGCTTTCGTACACATGCTCAACCTCCGCAATCACGAACTCGACCTGATCCGAGGGGATTACGTCCTGGAGTGAAGTTCCCGCTAATTGTACGATATCCGCTATACCCAATAAGGAAAGGCCCGCCGGATTCGCATAAACATAAGAAAAATCGGAGTGCAGGAACATCGCAACAGGAGCGATATCCAGGATATGGCGGTTGATTCGGTCGCTTTCCATAAGGGCCCGTTCCGCGGATTTGCGGGCGGTGATATCCTCGAAGAAAATCTCAATCGCGTCAGATTCCGCATCATACAAGGCCGTTGTCACGACATCGACCCGCTCTCCGTCAACCCGCTTTATGGATAATTCCTCGGGAACGACCTGCCCTGATCGAATAAGCTGCATGAGCCGTTTGCGTTCCCACTCCTCGTAGGGATCCAGCACCCAGTCCCAAGGATCGGTACCCAGGATATTCTCAGGCCCAGCCGCTCCAATGATCCGAAGTCCAGCGGGATTTACATACATCAGCTTGCGGTCCTTACAAACGGCAATGGCAATAGGAGATAGCTCTACCAGCCTGCGATACCGGTTCATGCTTTCCTTGAGCGCTTGCTCCATCTTCTTGCATTCCGTAATATCATACAGCGCCTCCTCCATGCGGAAACGTGTGCTAATATCAACGGCAATACCATCTGTACGGATCATTTGCCCGGATTCATTCATCATCGGAATCATCTTCACTTGGACCCAGCGAACATCGCCCTCTGCATGAATAATCCGGAATTCAGTATGAACGGTCTCACCTTGTCGAGTTCTGTCGACCAATGATCGAAACAACGTCATATCCTCTGGATGGATCAGCTCTTCCCAGGAAAGACCGTCCGTGAAATCACGATGTGAATAACCTGTAATTTTATGAAAAGCCAAAGAAGTATTTTGGATACTCCTTGTGCCGAAATCGTATGACCAAATGCCAACATCAAGCGTAAGCAGCATATCATCAAGCAGTCGGAATCTGCCTTTGGCCATATCCAAGGCCTGATGGCTTAACTTTCGCTGATATGCGCTTTTGAACAAGAAAATCCAGAATGTGATGGTGAGGGCGACTAATACCAAGATGGTTGCCCCTAAGAAGTAAATACACATGATGTTTGATGGTCTCCTTATGAAGCATACACGCAGTCACGTCAGATGCTTTGCGGTATACCGAATGCGAACTGCGGGATGAAGCAAATGGCAGCCATATCATTTATCGGCAGATCCTTCACAAATGCGAAGATCAAGTACAAAGAAATTGTGCGTAACGATTCGGAGTGTCATATCCACGAAAATAAACGAAGCAAAAGGGGCTCTAAACAAAATAAAGCCCAAAGCGGCGTTTCGCTTCGGGCATTTCCATTATGACATTTCCATCGTACACATCGCTCATGCCAAATCCCACTCGGAGTGGATCTTGGGCACATCTGAAATTAACTGCTGGGTATAAGGATGCTGCGGATTCAAGATCACCTCTTCCGCTGGTCCCCGCTCCACAACTTTCCCCTGCTCCATAATATACAGCGTATCGCTTACATAATAAGCAAGCCCTACGTCATGGGTAATGAAAATAATTGTCATGTTGTTCTCATCCCGCAGCTTCAAGAGCATATCCAGTATCGTGGATCGTGAGCATGCGTCAACCATGGAGGTCGGTTCATCCGCAATCAGCAGCTTCGGATGAAGCATGAAGATCCGGGCAATCATCAGGCGCTGCATTTGCCCGCCGGACAGTTCGAACGGGTATTTATTGTGCAGCTCTTCAAATTTCAGATTGACGAAGGAGCACGCTTCCTTCATTTTGCGGAATTGCTCCTCCTTCGTCAGTTTATCACCCTGCAGCTTGATGCAGTCGAGCAGCAGTTTCTCGACTTTGTAGAACAGATTGAACGAAGAGAACGGGTCCTGGAAGATCGCCTGGATGTTTTTCCAATAGCGCTTGCGGTCTCTGTGCCGCTTCAGTTGTCTTGGCTTGCCCATATACTCAATCGTACCGCTGCTCTCCTTCAGCAGGCCCATGATCATTTTGGCCAGTGTCGTTTTGCCGCTTCCGCTCTCGCCGACAATCGATATGATTTCGCCTTCATGGAAGGTAAAGCTAACATCCTCCACGGCGGTTGTCTTCTGCTTTCCGTAACCGAATACCTTGGTAAGATGCTCTCCCCGAATCAGGACATCATTCTTCTTCATTCGCATACCACTCCTTAAGCACACCCGGTTCTACGATGCAGCGATACATCCGATCCTCCACGGTCTGGCTCACAATCTTTCCCTTTCGGCAGGCGTCTTGCACATAGGAACAGCGATCCGCGAACCGGCAGCCCTCCGGCACGTTCTTCAAATTAGGCGGGGTCCCCGGGATGGCGGCCAGCTTATGGCCTTTCATACCTTCCTCGGGCACAATGATGGAACCCATCAGCTTTTTCGTATACGGGTGTATCGGGTCAAAAATCATTTGCTCTGCGGTACCGCGCTCCACGATCTCCCCTGCATACATGACGATGATGTCATCCGTTACGTGATAAAGCAGCGGCAGCTCGTGCGTGATGAATACCAGAGACTGAATATAGCCCCGATCCAGCAAACTCTTCAGCAGTTTGATCACCGCTTTCTGCGAGGTTACGTCCAGCGCCGAGGTCGGTTCGTCCGCAATCAGCACTTTGGGATTCAGAATGGTTGAGATCGCGATAACCGTCCGCTGCTTCATGCCGCCTGACAGCTCGTTTGGATAAGAGTTCAGCACCTTGGTTGACAAATTCAAGGTTTCGAACCGTTCCGCCGCCATCTCCCACACCTGCTTCTTGTTCAGCTCAGGGCGATGCTCCTTCATAATATCCTCGACGAAATGAATGATTTTGAGCGTAGGATTCAGGGCATTCATGGCTGCTTGCGGAATATATGATATCTCTCTTCCGGACACCTGGGAACGGAGCTGTTCCTTGCCAAGCTTCATGATGTCCGTACCGCTTACGACAATCGAGCCGCTGCCAAAATGCAGTGGTGGAAAATAAAATCCCATCAGGCTGAGCGCAAGGGTCGATTTGCCGCAGCCGGATTCACCAGCAATACCAAGCGTCTTCCCCTTCTCGAGCGAGAAGCTCACGCCGTCTACGGCATAGACATGCTCCTTTAACCGGGTACGGTAATAGGTTTTCAATTCGTTAACTTCCAGTATATTTGTGCTCAAGGCCCCATCAGCTCCTAATCTTCGGATTGAATATTTCATCCATGCCGGTGTTCATCATGTACAAGGAGAAGGTGATGATGGCGATGGAGATCGCCGCCGGAATGAAGGCCCACCAAGCGCCGGCAACCGGTGCTTCAAATACGAGCGCCCAGTTCATGATGATGCCAAGGGAGATCGTGTTATACGGTCCCAGCCCCAGCATCGAGATGGAAGCCTCGGACAGAATGCCCGATGCCGTCTGCAGCACGAAGGCCATGACAACATAGGAAGCGATGTACGGCAAAATCTCCGAGATGATAATGCGCGGCGTGCTGTACCCGGATATTTTCGCGATATTCACGTGATCCCGGTTGCGGAGCGAGGATGTCTGCGCACGCACGGCCCTGGCCGTCCAGGGCCAGCTGGTAATGCCGATGATGACCGCCGTGACAAATGAGCTGCGCGAATCGATGCTTACCGAGATCAGAATGAGGATGACAAAGGAAGGAATCACGATGAAGATATTGGTGATCGCGGTCAACAGATTATCGATCATGCCTCCGATGTAGCCTGAGGCTAAACCGATCACAAGACCGATCACAGTAGCAAATACGCCGGCAATGAGGCCCACCTGCAAAGAGGTCCGAATGCCGTAGATCAGTTCCAGAAATAAATCCCTGCCGAAGTTATCCGACCCCAGCAGCAGCTTCGAATCCGGCGGCTGGTACGCCAGGGCGATCATCTCCAGCGGGTCATTGCGGTTAAAGAGCGGGTAGATCAGCACCACGCCGATCATAGCCAACAGCATGCAGGCTCCGAACATAAACTTTGGCGATTTGATCAATATGCGAAAGGAACTGTTCATATCATTGATCCTCCATCTGAGCGGCCTTGATTCTTGGATCAATCCAGCCGTAGATTAGGTCAATCGTAAAGTTGGCCAGCAGCACAGCCAGGGCGATCAAGAGGGTACAGCCCGAAATTAACGGATAATCCAGCTGACGAATCGCCGTGAACATCCAGGTTCCGATTCCCGGATAACTGAATACGATCTCACAAATCAGCGAACCGCCCACCATCGTACCGATGGATAACGCCAATCCCGTGATCTGGGGCAGCATCGCATTCCGGAATACATACCTCGCGATTTTGGAATCCCGTATTCCGAGAAGCTTGCTGTACAGCACATAATCAGAATTCAGCTCATAGATGGACATCTCCCGCATGCCAATGGCTTGGCCGCCAATCGTAACCAGCACGATCGATAGAAACGGAAGCGTGTGATGCCGAAGTACGGAAGCGAAGAATTCAAAGCTGAGTGACGGCACCATCTGATAATCGTAGCCCCCATGCAGCGGAAACCAGTTCAGGGACAGGGCGAACACATACAGCATAATAATGGCTAGGGTAAAGAACGGAATGGAATTCACGAACAAGGCCACCGGGAATATCACTTTATCGAACACGCCTTTGCGGTAGGCCGCCACGGCGCCCAGCACATTGCCGATGATCCAGCCAACCAGGATGGCCGGAAGCTGGAGCCCGATCGTCCAGGGAACTGCTGAGGCCAGAATCTCCGTTACCGGTTTCGGATAGAGCCCGAATGAAGTGCCCAGGTTACCGGTCGCCAAATTTTTCAGATAGATGATGAACTGTTCCCATAAAGGCTTGTCGATTCCGAACTCAACGAGAAACGTCTCATAGACCCGTTTGATCGTATCGCTGTCGGTCATCCCCTGCGTCATCTCCGACACAATCATGCTCACCGGATTTCCCTCAATCATCCGGGGCAACAGGAAATTCAGCGTGACCGCAATCACCAGCGTCAGAAAGTACCAGAAGAACTTCTTGACGATATATTTTCCGTAAACGCTCAAGCAGCTCACCCCCATGGATCACACCCTGAATTTGGTGAAAAGAGACCTATATCAGGGGTGCAAATCCGCCAATATAGGTCTTGGTTCATTGAGTTATATCCATCAGTTATGAATCTGATACAGCGACTTGATGCCGGCTCCATCCATCGAAATTTGAGGCGGAATGTTGCTGCCGTCCCCTTCGGTCGGGAACCCTTTCCATACCGATTCATTGACGGTGTCGAATACCCATGGACGATACATGAGCGGAATCGACGGGATCTCCTTCAACCAGATTTGGGTCAATTCGGTGTAGAGTGCTTTCAATTCAGTCTCGTCCGTGATGGTTGGAATCTTCTCGATGATGGCATCCGCTTGATCGTTCTTATACCGGCCCCAATTGTAGAATGCCATTTCGCCCATTGGCGCAACACCCTTGGAGTACATGATTGTCATGGCACGGTTCCACGGCTGGCTCGGGCTGACCCCGCCGGCAGGCGTGTTCATGATGATATCGAACTTGCCGGTCTGTAAATCATTGGTCCATACCGGTGCTTCCGGGAATTTGGTTCGAATCTCGATACCGATTGCCTTCGCGTTCTGGGCAACAATCTCAAGCGCTGCATTCCAATCTGACCAGCCGTATGGACATTCGATTTCAAACGGGCCGAGGCGGGTTCCGTTCAGGACGCGGATTCCGTCTTTCCCCTTCGCGGCGCCGATGGAATCGAGGAGTGCATTGGCCGCATCCACATCTGTTGTCCATTGGAGCGGTTTGATAGCCGCCTGGTCTACATATTTCGCTTCGGCCTCCGTATTCAGCGTCAGCGACGGCTCCATTGGAGCCGAGTAGCCGCTGATGGCCAGCTCCGAAATTTTGCCGTAATCAATCGCCATGGCGATCGCTCTTCGGACATCTGCATTGTTGAGTCCTTCCTTCGACAAATTGAAGAAGATCGATGGCATGGAGCCTGGCACATAATACGGAGCGTCTTTGATGTAGGTTTTAACCGGAGCCCCGCCCTCCCACATTTTCCATACCTGCGGAATAAACTGCTGCGATACGTCTACCTGACCGCTCTTAAATGCCAGATCACCCGCTGCATTGTCTTTATAAATAACATGGGTGATATATTTGGGAGCCGGCAGCTTGCCAAAGAGTACCTGACCCCAATAGTTATCGTCCCGTACAATTGTGATCTTCTGATCATTGTAAAAATACATTTTGTAAGGCCCTGTTCCGATCGGGTCCTCATTGACTTCTTTACGAATGGTGGCAAGATCGTTATTGGCTTTCTTCTCGACCTCTTCCCATACATGTTTGGGCAGCATCGGCATAACCTCGATGCTGTCGAGCACCGTCAATTTGTTCGGATTGTCTTTATTCAGCTTAATGTTCACCGTTTGCGGGCCGTCTGCCGTTACGTCCTCAATATAGGTCCAGAAGCTGCTCCAATTAATGTCATACTTTTTGCCGAGCTGATAGGTATAGACGACATCATCGGAAGTAAACGGCTTGCCGTCACTCCATTTAGCATCCTTGTTCAGTTCAATCTTCAGGGTCAGATCGTCGGTCCATTCATACTTGGTACCCAGCAGCGGCTCTAACTCGCCTGTCAGTTGATTGACCATAAACAAGGTTTCATAGACGAGTTCTCTAGAGTTTCCGTAGTTAATCGGAAATGCCGGGTTGCCGCTGAGCAGATTAAAATTCGTAGGTGCCCCCCATTGCAAACCGTTCACATAAAGCGTTTCGTTTCTCGGCGTCGCTTTCGCGTCGCCCTGCGGTGCCGGCTCATCACTGCCTCCGGGTGTCTTTACCTCATCTTTGGGTGGCGGTGGATCTGATGCTGTCGGTGGCGTTACACTTTGGCATCCGGCAGCAAAAAAAGACGCCACCAACAAAAGAATGAATATGGGCCTCAGAACGGTTTTCAGCTTCACTTGTGAACCCTCCATTCATGGAATGTGTTCGTTTCTTAAATGCTGAGTGTCTGGGTCATGTGTGCTTCGATTTCCTGCAAGCGCTTTCCTGATGGATTTATATGTTTCTCGTTTCAATCTGAGTACGAATAATTTTTGATATTTTTATTCAACGTTCAAGGATTTTTCCAAATGGACGTCGAACTTGAATGGACATGGTTAATCTAGCGGACGATTCGATATCCTTCAAAGGGGTGGGCCTACTGCCTGTGATTAAAGATGTTTTGCTGCAGCTATTGTTTGCGTTGATGCCTTTTGTCGCATACAACATCTATTACAGAAAACTGACAGTCAACTATTCCCGCAATTTCATCATTATCATTTGTTCGCTGTGCATGCTGTTGTCTATGACCTTTGCTTCGTCCGTCCAAAGCGGGCTGATCTTTGACGTGCGGTATGTCATTATGTTCTTCGGCATGCTGTTCGGAGGGTTCGCGACGGGGGCAATCCTGCTTGTGGAATTTCTAATCTATCGGCTGTACATCGGCGGAGTCGGCATGATCGACGCTGTCATTATTTTGATCTTCACGTACCCGTTGTTCGTTTTGCTGTCATTTCTGTACCATCGGAGCAAACACAAGCTTTGGATCATTTTCGTAGCCGGCATCAGCTTCTCGTTCATCCCGCTCACGGTGCTCTATATAACAAAACCAGACTACATCATGAATTACTTTCTTTTTAATATATTAGCTATTCCCGTTACTAACTCGCTTGGCATATGGCTGCTTGTTACCCTGTTTAACAAATCCGTATCCGACAAGGAGCTTTACCTGCGATATATCCAAAATGAAAAAGCTGAAGCCGTGAATCATGTCGCCGCATCCCTTGCCCATGAGGTCCGCAATCCGCTGACCACCGTGCTGGGGTTCCTGCAATTGATCAAAAGCGGTACGTTTCCTCAGGAAAAGACCGAACGATTCCTAGAAATCAGCATGGAGGAAATTCGCCGAACCGAACAGATATTGTCCGAATATCTCTCGATCAGCAAGCCTCACTTGCCGTTTCAGCAGCGAATCGAGCTTACCGCCCACATCCAGTCAGTCGTTGAGCTTATGACTTCATATGCCAATATGAGCAACGTCACCCTCAGCACAGACTCTCTTAAGTCTAACCTCTACATTTCGGGGAGTCCCGCAGAGCTTAAGCAGCTGCTGGTTAACTTTATTAAGAATGCGATCGAGGCGTGCAAAGACGTCGACAACGGCATGGTCAACATTACCGTCTATGAAGAAACGGACCAGGTGGCCGTGGAAATCAAGGACAACGGGGTCGGCATGACCCCCGAGCAGTTAAGCCGTCTCGGTTCGATCTACTATTCCACCAAAATGAGCGGCACCGGACTTGGGCTCACCTTCTCCTATCAAGCCATTCGCGCCATGAATGGGAGTGTCTCGGTACGGAGCTCGCCACGATCAGGGACGGTGTTTCTCATCACGCTCCCGCGTGCGAATCTGAATCCGTAGGCGATGACGCACGAAGTCCGTTAACGAAAAAGAGAGACGCCTCTGTTGTTACCAGAGCGTCTCTCTCTTTTATTGTGCTTGCAGTTATACAATTTCTTTTGCTGCAAAACTTCTGTTATTTTTGCTTAAGCTGTATCAGCCTTATTGGTATTTAGGGAGCCAGTCTCCATGCGCCTCGATCAGGTCGTCGCACAGGCTCTTGATGTCATCGATGGACAACTCCGCAGCCGTATGCGGGTCGAGCATCGCTGCATGATAGATATGCTCCTTCTTGCCGGTTGCCGCCGCTTCCAGCGTCAGCAGTTGGGTATTGATATTGGTGCGGTTCAGTGCGGCACATTGCGGAGGCAGATCGCCGACATAGGTCGGGGTTACGCCGCTGGCATCGACCAGACACGGAACCTCAACGCAGGCTTCCTTCGGAAGATTCGTAATCAGCCCCGTATTCATTACGTTGCCCCCGATTTTGAACGGCACATTGGTCTCAATCGCTTCTAAAATGTAGGAGGCATATTCATGGGAACGGTTGTGTATCAGATCCTGGTTGTTGACTAGATCCTCGCGCATCGCTTTCCATCCCTCGATTTGGTTCACACAGCGACGTGGATATTCATCCAGCGGGATGTTAAAGCGCTCGATCAGCTCCGGATAGTTGCGCTTAATGAAATACGGATGGTATTCAGCGTTATGCTCGGATGACTCCGTGATGTAGTAACCGAAGTTCAGCATCATCTCGAGACGAACCATATCATGATGTTTCTCCTTCTGCTTCTCGGCCGCGCGCTTCTTAATTTCCGGATACAGGTCCACGCCATCCTTCGTTACTTCAAGCAGCCATGCCATATGGTTGATGCCAGCGATTTTAGCCTGCACGCCTTCCTTATCCATCCCCAGATTATCGAACAGATGCGGAATGCAAGCCTGTACGCTGTGGCACAGACCTACTGTTTGCACACCGCCCAGCGTGTTCATGGCATTGGTCAGCACCGCCATCGGGTTCGTATAATTCAAGAACAGCGCCTGTGGGCAAACTTCCCGCATATCGGCCGCAAAATCCAGCATGGCCGGGATGGTACGGAGATTGCGGAAAATTCCCCCAATCCCCACGGTATCGGCAATCGTCTGTCTGAGTCCATACTTCTTCGGAATTTCAAAGTCCGTAATCGTACACGGATCGTATCCTCCGACCTGGATGGCATTGATAACATATTTTGCTCCGCGAAGGGCTTCCTTGCGATCACTGTATGATTTGACGACACAGGTGCTGCCGCTGGTTTTCTTAATATTATTTAGCATGTTCTCCGAGTCTTTCAAACGGATCGGGTCAATATCATACAAAGCAAGTTCAAATCCCTGCAAAGCCGGTGTCTGCATGCAATCCCCCAGAACGTTCTTGGCAAATACGGTACTTCCTGCTCCGATAAATGTAATCTTAGACATCAATAAATTCCCTCCCTAAACTCCATGAATTAATACGCTTTCACAAGACTAACTATATGATAATCGGCCTTTTTTTAATATGGAGCAAAACAAGGGCGATATGGACATTTGTTGTATCATTAGGTAAGCTAACCCTAACACAGCATCCATTTCATCGATTGATATCGCACATGTTTAAGGAGGGCTAACGCATGTCCATTTTGCCGGACCATACACTGTACACGATTGGTATGAATCCTTCGCCGGGCGGTCATGATCTGAACATCCTGTTCAGCGGTGAGGGGACTCCCGTACCGCGCCACAAAATCGGTCCAATCATTCATGATTACTGCCTCATTCATACCGTCTTGACAGGCCAAGGCATATTTGAATGTGCCGGCATCGTACATCATTGCCAGGCAGGTGATACCTTCGTGATCCTTCCCGGTGTTCTTTTCAGCTATGAAGCTGATGATCGGAATCCCTGGCACTATAACTGGGTAGCTTTACAAGAAAAAGGCACCAAGATGCTGCTGGCCGACATGGGTGTTACGCCGGCTAAACCAATTATCCACTGTACGGATGAAGCTGAGTTAAGCTCCCTGGTCGAGATGTACCGTCATCTCCGTCTGGGCTTTAACCGATCGGATCACCCTTGGCTTGAGGATCTCCAGGCTTCCGGATGGCTCCGATTGCTGCTCCATAAGCTGGCGATGTTAAACCGTGAGCATCTTCCGTCGAACTCCAATGACGTGCCGGATATCGAGCGAGGCGTAAGGCAGACCGAGCGCTGGATCTCGACCCAGTATCACCAACAGCTGTCCATTGATCAGATGGCCAAGACACTTGGTTATCACCGGGCACATCTGTCCAAAATGTTCAAACAGCATACTGGCCTGTCACCCATGCAGTATCTCATGAAGGTACGTATCGAAAAAGCCAAGTCGCTCATGAAATCCTCCTTCTCCATTCATGAGATTGCCTCCTCTGTCGGTTTCAATGATGCACTCTATTTCTCCAAGCAGTTCCGCAAATGGACAGGCATGACCCCAAGCGAGTTTAAATACAGTCTGGAGAAAAACTCTAATAAAGCATGATTTATATACGGGCAAGGACGTAGTGTGGGTCGAACAAGAGCAGACGAAAAAGCCGCCGGCACTCCTGCCGGCAGCTCTTTTTGAAACGATTTAACTTAAGCCCGCGCCTCATATAGCTGCACGATCTCAATAATTGTTTGAACGGCCAATACCATATTGTCGGCGGATACATACTCATACCGCCCGTGGTAGTTCTCCCCGCCCGTGAAAATATTGGGTGTCGGCAGGCCCATGTACGACAGTTGAGAACCGTCGGTGCCCCCACGAATCGGCTCGATAATCGGCGTGATTCCCAGCTTCTCCATGGCTGTCTGGGCGATGTCAACCACTTCTTTGACCGGCTCGATTTTTTCGCGCATATTGTAATATTGATCTTTCATCTGAAGGATGATCCGCTCGGCTCCATACTTGTTTTGAAGCTCTTCTACGATGGAGGCCAGCTTTGCCTTTCTTCCTTCGAACAGCTCCCGATCATGATCGCGGATAATATAACGGAGCTCGGTCAGCTCCACATCGCCCTCAATGGAGGAGAGATGATAGAAGCCTTCATACCCTTCCGTATGCTCAGGCGCTTCTTCCGCAGGGAGCAAGCTGTTCAGCTCCATGGCGATTTTCGCCGCGTTGACCATTTTACCTTTGGCCGTTCCGGGATGGACATTCTTCCCTTTGCAGGTGACAAGCGCCGCTGCCGCATTAAAGCTTTCGTATTGAAGCTCCCCGAGCGGTCCGCCATCCATCGTATACGCATACTTGGCCCCAAAGGCCTCCACGTCGAATTTGTGCGGTCCTCTCCCGATCTCCTCGTCCGGCGTAAAAGCAACCCGGATTTTACCATGCTTCAGTTCCGGGTGTTGAATCAAATACGCCATCGCCGTCATAATCTCGGCAATTCCCGCTTTATCGTCAGCTCCAAGCAAGGTGGTGCCATCCGTTGTTATGAGTGTATGCCCCTTGTAGCCATTCAGCTCCGGAAAATCCCGCGGGGAGAGCACCACATTCTGCGCCCTGTTCAGAATGATGTCTTGTCCGTCATATTGTTCGACGATCTGCGGCTTGACACCGGCACCCGTAAAATCGGTAGCCGTATCGATATGTGCCAAAAAGCCGATGGTCGGGATTGGTTTATCCGAGTTTGCCGGAAGTGTAGCCATCACATAACCATTCTCATCCATCGTTACGTCCTGCATGCCAATTTCCTTCAGCTCGTCCACCAGCAGCTGACCCAGCGTCAGTTGTCCCGGTGTCGAAGGGCAGGTATTGCTGTTCTCGTCTGACTGCGTATCCACTTGTGCATAGGTAATGAGTCTGTCGATTACTTCTTTTTTCATAAATTCTCAACTCCAATACGTATGGGTATGTAAGATGCACCTCTCAAATCCATCAAGAGTATACCATATTTGGCCGCGAGCAAAAAAATAACCGTTCCCCAAAACCTCGAAGAACGGTTAATGCGAACCCTAAAATTCGCGCTTTATTCAAAAGCCGGCAACACACTCTCGGAATAGTTATCCTCGAAGAACTTCTTCACTTCCGGGCTGGTCATCGCCTTGGCAAGCTTCTGGATCGGCTCGGAATCCACATTATCTTTACGAGCCACCAGCGTAATGGTGAAATCGGAGTCGTTGCCTTCGGTTACGAGAGCATCTTTCTTAGGGGTAAGCCCCAGCGGTTTCGCGTATGCTGGCGTCATGGCAACCATATCGACGTCGTCGAGCGTACGGGCCAGCATGAGCAGATCCACCTCGGTGAACTTGTATTGGTGCGGATTCTCCACAATATCCGCCTGCGTCGCTTTAATGCCAACGCCTTCCTTCAGTTTAATCAGGCCGTTCTTCTCGAACATCACCAGAGATCGGCCGATGTTGGAAGGGTCGTTAGCAATCGCGATCGTCGCACCGTCCGGAAGCTCTTCGATGGTCTTATATTTTTTGGAGTAAGCCCCAAACACGGCATTATAGATCGGCGTGACCGGAACCAATTCCGAGCCGTTGTTCGCATTGTATTCTTCCATGTACGGCACATGCTGGAAGAAGTTCGCATCTACCTCTTTATGAGCCAGCGCATTGTTCGGCTGCACATTATCGGACAGGATCCGGATATCCAGATTGATGCCTTCTTCCTTCAGCATCGGCTTCACCAGGTCAAGCACCTCCGTCATAGGTGGAATGAGCGTTGCGACTTTTAGCGTCACTTCTTCTTTCGCTTCGGGCGCCGCGTTCTCCGGGGTTTCGTCCTTGGCAGATTGCTGTCCGCAACCTGCCAGCACCAGCAAGAGGGTCAGCATCAGCAGCATTAATTTCTTATTCATCGTAGGTTACCTCCAGGTAAAAAATAATTGGTGTACATGCGTTCAAAAACATAATTAAACTTTTCTCTTATCCAGCAATCTGGATGCCAGGTTCCCGCCGAACTGAATCGACTGTACCAGAATGATCATAATGATGATCGTAAAGGACATAAGCTCTCCCTCAAATCGCTGGTACCCGTAGCGGATCGCGAAATCCCCGACGCCGCCCCCGCCCACGATTCCCATCACCGTGGAGTACGAGATAAAGCTGATCGTGGATGTTGTCAGCCCGAGTACAAGGCCCGATCGGGCCTCCACATACAGGAATTTGTATATCATCTGAAGTGTGGATGCCCCCATGGAAGCGGCAGCCTCCATCACTTCCTTCGGCACCTCCAGCAAGGATTGCTCGACCAGTCTTGAATAGTAAGCCACCGCAACGACGGATAAAGGCACCGCAGCGGCAAGCGTCCCGAGGGAAGTGCCGACAATCCACCTCGTGACCGGAATCATAATGACAACCAGAAGCAGGAACGGGAAGGAGCGTATGACGTTAACCAGGGCATTCAGAATGGAGAATAACAGGCGATTCTCATACTGCTGGCCTTTTCGGCACAAAAATAGAAGTGTTCCGACCGGAAGACCCAGTATTATGGCGGCAGCAATCGATATGCCCACCATGATGAACGTCTCGCCAATCGCCCGCCATATTTCATTCTGATATTGCAGAACGTAGGCAAAATAATCACTCAAATATGAAATGATGTCATTCATGGAACTAACAATCCCCCACTTTCCCTGCACCGTCCGTTGAAGATTCTGAACCCCGAGAAGCCTCTCCATCGCTTAGCTGATTACGGTACGTTCTGCTCAGACGCCCGTTCTCCATTACGGATACATGGTCGCAAATGCCGTTCACCACGTCCATCTCGTGGGAAACGATCACGATGGTTACCCCCAGCGTTCGGTTGATATGCCGGAGCACCTCCAGAATGTCCGCAGTTGTCTGCGGATCCAGGGATGAGGTCGGCTCATCACACAACAGGACGGTCGGCGAATTGGCTAACGCTCTGGCAATCGCTACCCGCTGCTTCTGCCCGCCGCTTAGCTGAGCGGGATACGACTTCGCTTTGTCCTCAAGCCCAACAAAACGCAGGACCTCCTGGACACGCTTCGCCCGCTGGGCCTTCGGTACCTTCGCCAGCTCAAGCGGCATCGACACATTGCCCCATACCGTCCGGTTGCTGACCAGCTGGAATAGCTGAAAGATCATGCCAATCGATCTTCTTGCCTCCCGAAGCTCCCTGCCGCCAAGCGAAGTCAGCTCCTGACCATTCACTACGACTCGGCCGGAATCCGGTCGCTCCAGTACATTCATGAGGCGCAGCAGCGTCGATTTCCCGGCTCCGCTCGTGCCGATGATGCCGTGTATGCTTCCCTCCTCAATATGAAGAGAGACAGTGTCTATCGCCTGATAACGGTCACTGCCATTGCCAAAGCTTTTACTGACCTCTTGCAGTGAGATCATCATAATCCCCCTCCTTGCACATGAAGAAAGCCCGCTTGGCTATACAGCCTGCGAGCATGTTATGCTGCAACAACTATTGAATCATACCACAATTTTGGACAAAATGTGACACCACTTATTCGCTGCCAGAAAGTGCAAGTTCTCAGGACAAATAAAGCTGATGCCCATACATGCCCGTTAACCGTTCTACCGCCTTATTCAGCAAACTCTCCTCAAAGCCCTCCAAGCCTTCGATGGCTTGGATTTTATCCGCTGGTGACATCTCCTTCTGAAGATGCAAGCTCCAGTTCACGATGGCCTGTACGGCATCCTCATGCTCGAACTGGCCGTAATAGATATGTGCTTTGTACAGATAACTGTCGGCATGCTCGGGAACCAGCTTCAGGACCTCGTCAAAAGCAGCCAATGCCGCATCCTCATCCTGATCCTTGTAATAGATCTGTCCCAGTCTGAAATAAGCGCCCGGATGACCCGGCGAAAGCTCCAGCACTTGCAGCGTATCTTCCTTCGCCTGTGCATAATCCGCCATCGTATAATAGATTCCACTTCGCAGGCTGTACAGGCTGCCTTGCCCCGGGTTCAAGCTGAGCCCTTGAGCGCAGTCCGCTAATCCCCGTTCCAGCTGTCCGGTCTCCACAAAGCAAACGGCACGAAATTCGTAAAATCTCGGATTCGACGGATGCGCCTGAATCGCCTGGGAATATGCGTCGATAGCGAGGTCCCACATACCCATCTCCTTATATATATGACCACTGGCCGCCAGATAAGTCGGATGCTCGGAGAAGGACTCCTCCTGCTTAACCGCTTCCTGCAGCTCAAGCAGCGCTTCCTCGTTGCGTCCTTGAAGATAGAGCACATAACTCAGCTTGTTGCGGATTTCAGTCCCATCCTGAAGAGCGGCTGCTTCCTTCAGCGCCTGCTCCGCAGATGGCAGATCATTCATCTCCATGTAAATATCGGCGCGCTGCACATAGTTGGGTGCATCATCATTTTCAAGCTTAAGCAGCTTGTCATTGATCGCCAGCGCCTCCTCCTGACGACCCAGCCGGTAGTAACAATCGGCCATCCAATAACAGGCCAGCGGGGAGTCCGGCTGTCTTGCATACAGTTTCGAAATCAGCTCGTAGGCTTGCTCTTCCAGGCCATCCTCGCGATAGATCCGAGCCAAGTCGAAATACGCACGGTAATCGTCCGGCTCCGCTTCAATGGCCCACTCCAAATCCGCTTTGGCTGCATTTTTGTTATCAGACCGGTTGAAGACCTCCGCTCTATTTAAGTAAAGCTCGTATGAATTCGGATACCGCTCGATGGCCTCCGATAAATAGTGTTCGGCCTGTCCCATGTCCCCAAGCTGCACGTACAGGTCTGCCATGGGCTTCCGAAAGGAATACGCCTCCCGCACTTGCCGCTGAAACGTCTGAAATGCGCCATAGCTGTAATTGGTGCTGTCTGCGAACAACGCATATCCGCCATCTGCTTCCGCCTCATACCGATCAGCCAGCTGGATCCCCTCCTGCAGCACACCCACGGCTTCCTGTACATGATCCATCAGATCCAGGGATACGGACAGCATGTAATAATACATCGGGATGGCGCGTTCCGGCTTCTCGATGCTTAAGCGAAAATAGTGCGCCGCCTCCGCCGGGTTGCCGCTCTCGTAAAAGGTCATGCCCAGCTCATAGTAAGTCGAAATAACCGTGCTGTCGTCCTCTCTCTTGATGCTTTCCTTCAGATCCCGGATCGCCTCATCATACTGGTTCAAATCCTTGTGGGCAATCCCCCGGGTATACCAATTCATATAATTGTCGGCATTCAATCGAATCGCTTCATTTAGATCCTCAATGGCCTCGCGCTCCCGGCTCAGCTCACGCAAAATATGAGCTCGCCGCTCATAAGCGCGATGGCTTCCGCTCGTATCGATCACGCGCCCCAAATAAGCTACGGCCTCTTCCGAATGGCCGCTGTTGTGCAGCAGTTCCGCATAGTGCAGCTTATCATTGAAACTGGTAATGGCACTTTCGCCTTTTCTCATATATTTAAGGGCTTGTTCAAAATCCCGCTTCTTCCTGTAATGGTTACCGATACGGAACCAGATCCGCTTCATCAACTTCATGGTGGCTCATCCTTTGTATGTAGATGTTATTCTTGGGCTCGTATAATTAGAGCAGAGGACTCCTTCCTCTCATCTCTATATTATACTTCCTCTATGTCCATTTGCACCCAAATTAAAGAGGAACCCTGCAGGCTCCTCTTTAGGTGTGTATCCTATTATATTGTACGAGGTTACCAAAAATGTCCAATCAAAAGGAATACATGCGTTATTTAGTGAAATGATTTGCTTTATTCTGCTTACGGACTTTTCCAGCATAGTATGCTGCTGCACCCAATGAAATTCCCCAGATCAGAAAGAGTGCGTACCAGAAGTATCCCCACACCGCCATGGGGCTTGCATCTTGAGTGGCATACATGGAGGCCGACTGAACTCGGCCGACCGCTAACAAATACTGCATGACGAAGTAAGTAAATCCCCATAATGACAACAAAACAGAACCGATGGCAGCAGGTATAATTAGCAACCATTTCGGTAAGCGTAACCCCCACGGTCTGGCGAAAGCAAGCGCGAATACGGCTGCCAATAAGGCCAGGGTACCCATTCCCCAGTAACCGATCACGTGCGTCCAAAATTCATCAGGCGCTTCCTGGAAATCCCCCGGGAATGCAAACCCGATGCCAAGTCCCCACCAATAATGGGGGAGGCCATACAGAACAGCGGCTATGCAAGCCGTATACCCGGCTTTTTTCATTCTTGAATTATTCATATCAATCACCTCAAGCTCATCATACTTAACGAAAAGAGCATTTAGATAACTTGAAGTTTAAGTTTCGTTTAAATATGCGGTGGAGCCTGCGCGACTTAGTTCAGTACACCTTATGAATCACATCTTCGAAATCGGGATCTTCCATATCGATATCATCCAGCTCGCCCCAGCGGCCCAGCTCTTTAAAAATATCAAGCGTGTTCATCTCGCGGCGGTTCACCTCAATGGTGACGGTATTGTCCAGCGTGCTTGTCACCCGAATTGGGACGGAAAGATCGCCTTCGCGTAAAGATTGATCGGGAATAACAAAAGGACCGCGGAAAGTGACGGTGATCACGGTAGGCAGCCCGATGGTGTCGCGTAAAGACTGTACCGTTCCATCATAAGACAGCTCGCCGTTATTAATGACCATCACCCGATTGCACAGCTGTTCGATATCATCCATGTCATGCGTCGTGAGCAGTATGGTTTTGCCGAATTGTTGGTTAATCAGCTTGAGAAAATGGCGGATATTCCGCTTGGCGTTCACGTCCAGCCCGATCGTCGGCTCATCCAGGAACAGCACGTCAGGATCATGCAGCATCGCAGCGGCGAGGTCGGCGCGCATGCGCTGCCCGAGCGACAGCTTACGCACAGGCGTTTCCCAGAACGCCTGTAAATCCAGCAGTTCAGCAAACTGACCGAGCCTGCGCTCCTTGTCCGTCTGATCCACGCTGTACATTTTAGCCAAAATATCGTAGGAATCCTTCACCGGCAAATCCCACCACAGCTGGCTCCGTTGACCGAATACGACGCCCAGATTGTTCACGACGCTGCGCCGTTCCTTGTGCGGATTCATGCCTCCGATGGATACATGACCCGAGGTCGGGTGGAGAATGCCGGTCAGCATTTTGATGGTTGTGGATTTCCCGGCCCCATTTGGTCCGATGTAACCGACGAATTCCCCCTGCTCCACTTGAAAGCTGATTCCCTTCACGGCTTCCTTCGTCCGGTATTCTCGCGTAAACAGGGTTCGCACACCGGAGAAGCGCCCCTCCTTCACAACCGGCGTTTTGAACTCCTTGCGAATGTTGTGGACTTCAATCATTGACGCGTTCCTCCTTTAGCTCCCTGTACTTTGATATTTGGTCAAACCAAATTGCCAGAATTTCAGACTTAAGAAAAGGCATAATAGAGCCGCTCCAGCCAACGCAGGCAGCACCCAGGCTCCGAGCTCGCCCCGCAGTATGTATAATGACGGGATGTAATTAACTAAACCGACCGGAACCACGATCAGCAGGATCGACGACATCCATTTGGGATACAGCGTGAGCGGATACTGGGCTGCTGTCCGGGCAGCGTCCTCCGTAATATTTTGAAGCTCGGTGATACGGGTCGTCCAAAAACCGAACGTTGCGGTAGCGAGTCCGATTGAGAACAGGATGACGGCCCCCGTGACGATAATATAAAGCGATTGCGGCACCGCGCTCCATCCAACTTGCCCTGCCGCCATCATGCCATGCAGCGACCACCAGAGCAGAAAACCGCCCTGCAGCACTTCCCCCAGCATAATCCGGAATTTCTGCGGCATGAGCGCCAGCAGTACCGGCATGGGACGGGTCAGCAACTGATCAAGCTCACCGTTAACCAGGTAGTGTTCAAGATGGTGCACTTCATCCGCAAACGTCCGGTAGAGCGTCTTCGATAAGGTCATCACGGCAAACAAATACCCGATTTCATGCATGGACCATCCCTGTATGGCCCCAAACTTGTAGAGCACGATAGCGACCATAAGGAATTCGGAAATCTGAATCAAGGCGGCGAGAAACGAAGCCAGGATAAAATTAAATTTGTACTGCATGCGGCTTTTGATGCTGGTACGGATCAGCAGCGCATACAGAGATAGCCAGGATCTTGTGGTCATCCTCCTTGCACCTCCACTTTCCGTCTCAGGAAGTCTGTTGCCAGAAGGCTAGCCAGCGTGAGCAGCACGCACCATAGGAGCGTACCCCATAGATAGGAAACGTCATCAAAACCCAGATAAATTCGAGTCGGCACATAGAGCAGATAAGGATACGGCGACCACCATGCCAGCGTCTGAAGCCAGCCTGGCAGCCATTCAATCGGAATGAAGAAGCCTGCAAGCAGATTGATCATCGCATGGTTGCCCCAATACAACCAAGACGATTCCGTTGTCCATAATGCGGATGCGCCGATGAGATAGTTGATGCAGATCGATAAGTAGGCGGCACCTGCAAGCGCAATGGCAACATAGAGGAAGGTAGATGCTTTTCCGGGTAAATGCAGCGAGAAGGCAAAGTAATACACCAGGTAGATCGGGATCGATTTATAAACGAATTGGTAGGCGATTTGCCCCCATTCCTTGGCCATCAAATGACTGAACAAGTGAACGGGACGCATCAAATCCAGAGAAATATGGCCGGTTCGCACGGCTTGGGGAATGCCGAGGCCATTCGTGACGAAACTGGAAACCCAGAGCGCAGCTTGCGTAAAGGCGATATAACCGACCATTCCCTGCGTTCCGTAATCTCCGAGCGCGTAGTCCGCACCGAGACCGATCCAGATACAGGCATACATGAAGCCGAACATCGCGCTGGCGATATTGTGCACCATGTGTGCGCCGCGGTACTGCAAATTGCGGGCATAGGCTTTGGAAGCCAATGTAAAATAAAGCATGAAGCACCTCCGATAAGCATTTTAGATGGCAGACCCATCCACTTCAGACAAGGCGAAAATGAGAGAAGGACAATAGCATACCAGAACGTTCCATTTCAGGCAAGGCTTTTTTCGGAAGGTAAATTGTGAAGGGATTCGGCATACAAAAAGGTCAACCAGAAGATTCTGGCTAACCTGATAGTACAAAAGAAGCCTTCTCCTCCCAGGCCAGTTTCGAAAGAAACCACCAAGGGAGTTTGAAGACTTCGTTGTTGGAGTATGAAATTGCTCCGACGTCATCATCATATACGCTGGTACACGTTGTCAGATCACGTCCCTATGCTTCATCGGCCCCTGAAACTCGCCGAAATACTCTATCAGGAAGGACTGGAACTCCCTGGCTGCCTTAGACAGATATCGCCGCTCCAGCCAAGCTACGGTGAAGGTGCGGTAGCAGGAAGGCTTCTCGATGCGCACCATCGCGAAGGACGGCTGTTCATCCCCTTTGCAACCGGGTACAAATGCCGCCCCAAGTCCGGCGGATACGAGGCTGGCCAAAGCTGCAGGTTCATCCACTTCACAGACGACATTCCGGCTAATCCCGGCCAAACGGCAGAACTCCTCGTTCATTTTTCGAAACGGGTGGCCTGCTTTGTATTCGATGAACGCTTCCCCCGCTACCTCCTGAAGGGTTATGCTGGTCCGTCCCGCCAATCGATGACCGTGAGGCACCGCCAAGAACACCTCGGCATGGAGGACCGGGATCTCCCGAATGTTGTCTTCATCCAATGCTGCTGCGGTAAAGCATAAATCGACCTCTCCGTTCTCCAACATCTGAACCATCTCCATCATCGCGTCGGGCGCAATCTGGACAATGCGGAAATTCACTTCAGGATACCGTGTGCGGAAAGCACCCAGTGCTCTGGACAGCCGGCTTAGCGCCGTCGTTGCAATACGTATGCTTCCCCTCTCCATACCTGCCAAATCCGACACCTCTCTCTTGCCTTCCTCAATGGCCGAAAGTGCCGTATCTACGCTTTTCAAAAAAGCCTTTCCGAATGAATTGAGCTTGATTTGGCGATTCTGCCGATCAAACAGTTGTACTCCCAAATCTTCCTCCAACCGGGCAATCGTCTTGCTGAGCGCAGGCTGGGCAATTCGAAGTTCCTTTGCAGCTTTGGTCATATGCTCCATTCTAGCCACCGTCTGAAAATAATGCAGCTGAAGCAGTTCCACGGTATCTTCCTCCTTTATTGATAACCTAAAGTATATGAATGCATGTCATAATATATATTTTTATTTATTAACTATCGATTGTAGAATAAATCGTAACCAAAGGAAAGGGGGAAATAACATGAACGAACATCAGCAACAACCACCATCGGCTGAAAAATTAATACGCATTCTGGCTTTTACAATGATTCTCTCATCGATGAGCGCAACCATGTTTAATATCGTACTTCCGGAAATCAGCAAGCAATTCCAGCTTTCCTTTGCCCAAGTCAGTTGGGTATCTTCGATTTACATGCTGATATATGCCATAGGCTCTGTCATATACGGAAAATTGGCTGACACCTATAAACTCAAAAATCTGCTCACCTTCGGTTTGCTCCTCTTCTTTGTCGGTTCCATTACAGGCTTATCGGCACAAGCCTACTGGATGGTCCTGCTGGGCCGGATACTTCAGGCTGCGGGGGCAGCCGTCATTCCGGCAACAGCCATGATCATACCCGTCCGTTACTTCCCGGCAGAAAGCCGGGGCCGCGCGCTTGGCATAACCGCTACCGGACTCGCGATCGGAAGCGCAATTGGGCCGGTGGTCTCGGCTTTGATCGTCAGTGTGTTCCACTGGAGATGGCTCTTCTTCATCCCGGTGTTGATCCTCGTCACCTTGCCCTTGTACCGCAAATATTTGGGCAATGAACAAGGCCAGGGGGGACGGATCGATTGGCTCGGTGGCGGTCTTCTGGCAGGGACGGTTGCGCTGCTGCTCCTTGCGGTGACACAGGGAAGCTGGATATATGGTTTAGGCAGCTTCATGCTGTTCCTGTTATTCCTCCTGCGCATTCGATCGGCTAAAGAGCCTTTTGTTCAGCCCCGTTTATTCAGCAACAAAAGCTACTCAGTCGGACTAATGCTCGCCATATTCATCGTGAGTGTCGGTTACGCCCTGCCCTTTCTAACTCCACAGCTGTTGGCGAATATTAACGGTTTGGCTCCGGGGTGGATCGGATTTGTCATGGTGCCGGGAGCCATCGTCACGGCCATGCTTGGCGGAAGAGGCGGCAAGCTCGCGGATACCAAGGGAACACGTTATCTATTCTATATAGCGTCCACCCTGCTTCTGGTCTGTTTCGCTCTGTTGTCCACCTTCGCGGGCATATCGCCATTCCTCATTGCGCTGTTTCTGATCTTCGGCAATGTGGGGCAAATGTTTATGCAAATCTCGCTCTCCAAGACGATTTCCTTGTTGCTGCCCAAAGAACAAACCGGCGTCGGTATGGGATTGTTCTCTCTGCTCAACTTCCTGTCAGGTGCGATCGCCACAGGGGTATACGGCAAAGCCGTCGATCTTGGCGCCGGAAGTTCCTGGAATCCGCTGAATCTGTTCCAGGGAGCCTCCACCTACAGCAACATCTATATCGTCCTGTTTGCCTTACAAGCTGGAGTTCTCCTGCTGTTTATGCTGCAATTTGGCAGAGCGGGACAGCGTAAGCTGCAGGTTCAAACCCCAGTTTCTAAGTAAGGAGAGAACAACAGATTAACCAGGTCAATAGAAAAACCACCGGAGTAACAATAGGCTTCTTCAAGCCTCTCCGGTGGTTTTGATTCTATTTTAATGCATGTTCCAATATGGCATGATGTCCTCAACAGACAACCATAGTCTATGCCGGGTAACCTCATTGCGGAAACCGCGGCTGCAAGTGATGCTGGACGTTGATGGTACACTCCTCTACCTTGGCACTGGTGCAATATTACATAGCCGCTCGTTTCAACTGGCCGTAATACAGGTCGCTGTAGAACCCTCCCTGCTTCAGCAGTTCATCATGAGAGCCTTGTTCCAGCAGGTGCCCATCCTTCAGCACCAGGATGCGGTCCGCCGAGCGGATCGTATTTAGACGATGGGCAATCACGAAGCTCGTCCTTCCCTTCATTAACCGCTGCAATCCTTCCTGGATCTTGATCTCCGTTACCGTATCGATGCTGCTTGTCGCTTCATCCAGCACCAGCATGGAAGGGTTGGCCAGAATCGCCCTCGCGATCGCAAGCAACTGCTTCTGGCCTTGGCTGATGCCGCTGCCGTCAGGCTTGAGTTTCTTGTCATAACCGTCCTTCATCCGCACGATAAACGAGTGGGCATTGGCCAGCTTCGCGGCTTCTTCCACTTCCTCATCGGTGGCATCCAGCCGTCCGAAGCGGATATTCTCACGGATCGTGCCCTGGAAAAGGAAGGAATCCTGCAGCACAAAAGCCATCTGCGAGCGCAGGCTCTCCCTGCGAATCGAAGAAATATCCCGCCCGTCGAGGGTTATGCTTCCACTGTCCGGATCGTAGAACCGGGATAGAAGCTGAATTAAGGTGGTTTTCCCTGCACCGGTCGGACCGACCAGCGCAATCATCTCGCCGGGTTTCGCTTCAAAGCTGATTCCTTCCAGCGTGTCTCCGTCTTTTTCATAAGAAAACGATACGTTGTCGAACTTCACCGCACCCTCCACGCTTTTCAGCGTGACAGCAGCCCCTTCATCCTTCGCTTCAACCTCTTCATCCAGCACTTCGAATACGCGTTCCGCACCCGCGATGGCTGACAGCAGCGTATTCCATTGGTTCGCCAGATCGTTCAGCGGTCTCGTAAACTGTCGCGCGTAACTCTCAAATATAATGATGACGCCGATCGTAATATGTCCCTGGATCGCCATGATGCCGCCAATTCCCGCTACGATCGCAAAGCTCAAGTTGTTGAGCCCGTTCATCAGTTTCGGAATAAAGCCTGAGATGCTCTGCGCCCAGAAGCCCGAAAGGCGAATCCGTTGATTGCGCTCATCGAATTCGCGGACAACCCGTTCTTCCTGGGAAAAAGCCTTAATGATCCGCTGTCCTGACAGCGTTTCTTCAATATACCCGTTCAGATCCCCCAGGTTGCGTTGACGCTCTTTGAACAAGGGGCCTGTCCGTCGGGTGATCCAGCGCATCCCCATCATCATCAGCGGCACAACCAGGAAGGTCAGTAGCGTAAGCAGCGGGCTAAGCCATAACATGACGGATAATGTACCGATTAAGGTCAGCGCGCTCGAGAAGATTTGAATGGCTGAGCTGTTCAGCGTTGAGCTCACGTTCTCGATATCGTTCGTCAGACGGCTCATGATCTCACCCTGTTGGCGCTTGCCATAGAACGGTATCGGGAGCCTGTGCAGATGCGTGAACAGATCCATCCGCATCCGGTACACCGTTTCTTGAGCGATGCCGATCATCCAGACGTTGTGCAGCCAGGTGGTTAAAGCCTGAAGGACATAGACGGCGGCCAGGCCAACGAGAAAATACAACCAGGCCGAGTCGATGGAGCTGTCCGGATTACGCACATCATCCAGAAATTTGTCCACCCCGACGCCGAGCAGATAGGGACCGAGCAGCGCCAGGCCCGAACTGAACATCACCATCAGCAGTACAAGTGCGAGCTTCCCTTTGCGGCGGGCAAGATAAGCCCATATTCTGGAGAGGGTAGCCGACCAGTTTTTGGCCTTGGCTTTTGGCTTACCGCCCTTGCCGCCATCCTTATTGTTGCCAAGATCGATCTTCGGTCTTGGATGACGAAACGGTTCAGTGAATGCCTTGAGCATGCTGCTGCGCCTCCTCTCCGTATTGGGATTCATAGATGCGTCGATAAAGAGCGGAACTTTCCATCAAAGCGTCGTGGTTCCCTTTTCCAATCAAACGCCCATCATCCAGCAGCAGAATCAAATCAGCCGAAGTGGTCGAGCTGATCTTCTGCGTGATCAAAAACGTCGTGCAGGACAAATCCTTCAGGGCATCCAGCAGGGCACCTTCCGTACGGACGTCAAGGGCGCTGGTGCTGTCGTCCAGAATAAGGATGGCGGGCTTTCGTACAAGTGCTCGTGCAATGGACAAGCGCTGCTTCTGCCCGCCGGACAAGTTGACTCCCCGCTGGCCCAGCATCGTGTCATAGCCCTTAGGCAAATGCTCGATGGTATCATGGATTTGGGCTCTGCGCGCCGCTTCTTTAATTTCCTCCATGGAAGCATCCTCGCGTCCCCAGGCAATGTTCTCCCGGACCGTACCGGAGAAGAGCAGCACTTCCTGCGGCACATAACCGATGCTGCTGCGCAGATTCACCTCATCGATCGATCCGGCATCCATTCCGTCTACGAGCACGGTCCCCTTCTCTTCCTCGTAAAGCCGTGGAATCAGCTGTACTAACGAAGATTTGCCGGAACCTGTTGCTCCCATAATCGCGATCCGCTCTCCGGGCCTCGCTTCAAAGGAAATATCCGTCAGCACGTCGATGTCGCTGCCCGGGTAGCTGAAGCTCACTTGCTCGAACTTCACGCCCCCTTGAATTTCAACCTTTTTATTTTTATCCTTGCCCGCGCTTGCTGCATCCTCTTCGGTCTTTAACACTTCCTGCGTCCGCTGGGCGGAAGCGCGTCCCCGGGAGAAGGCAACGACAACCCAAGACAGGGCGGACATGGCGCCAATACAGCGGAGGGAATAATTGACTACCGCAACCACTTCGCCGACGCTGGCACTGCCGGACGCGATGTCTTTGCGGCCAAACCACAGGACCGCCATAATCCCGGCATTCATAATGAGAAGTATAAACGGCATCGTTGTCTCCGTTAACCGCAAGGTCGAGACGGTGGTGCTCATCAGCTTGCCCGAGGTACGGGCAAAGCGTTCAATCTCGTGACCCATGCGCACGAATACGCGAATCAACCGAATCCCGGTCAAATTCTCCTGGATGACGCCGTTTACCGCATCCAGTCGCTGCTGTACATTGCGGAACGCATCCGCTGCCCGCTTCATAATCCAAGCGATAAAAATAAACAACAACGGCACAGTAAGGACAAGCAGCATGCCCAGCTTCACATTCACGACCAATGCCATGATAATGCTTCCCAGCACAACTAGCGGAACACGCGTCATAAACCGTAAACCCATGAACACCGTATCCTGAATCTGGGTGACGTCACCCGTAAGTCTGGTAATCAATGATGAGGTAGCAAACCGGTTAAAAATCGAATAGGAGAAGGACTGCACCTTTTCATACAGCTGATCACGCAGATCATAGCCGAGTCCCTGACTCGTATGCGCCGCAAAAAAAGAGCTGGATATCCCCGCTATAAAGGCAATAATAGCGCTTCCAGTTAAAACGGCTCCCCACATCCATACGACGGACAAATCCTGTTTCTGAATGCCGTCGTCAATGATTTTAGAGATGAGCAGCGGCTGAATCAGCTCAACGGTGAGCTCAATCAGCATCATGACCAGTGCCGCAATCGCTGCTACGCGGTACTTTTTCAAGATCGAGAAGACCATTCCCATATGCATTCCTCCGAGGCTGAAGACCTTTATCATGTTCTATCATCAATTACCCACTGGTCTTCATGTAGTAGCAATATTAGTTCGTACAAGAGCTGGATATGTCTATTATAATATATTTTCTCCTATAACTTACCGGCTGATTAAAAATATCACAGGAATTCACATTTCAAAACGCAATGGTTGACATGTGTAGGGAGCTGTACACCGGAGATGAAAAAGAGAGCCTATTCTTCAGGATTGTCTCCTCTCGAATAGGGCTCTCTTGTTGAAACATATATCTATTCCACTGATTTCAGCGCTTCAATCATATCAATCCGCTTCAGTTTGTAATGCATGGAGGCCATGACAATGGCCGAGAACAACAGTGTCAGCAGTGCCGCATAGCCGTAACTGATTCCATGGATGGCGGGACTGAACATCATCGCGTCCACTTCCGCGGTCAGGAGAACGAACCGGTGCAGGAACACGCCTCCCAGACTGCCCGCTATGATCCCCAGCACGGTCAGAATCATATTTTCGCGATAAATGTACATGGTTACTTCCTTATCATAGAAGCCAAGCACCTTGATCGTTGACAGCTCCCGTATCCGCTCAGATACGTTAATATTCGTCAGATTGTACAGGACGACAAACGCGAGCGCTGCTGCAGATACAATCAGGACAACCACCACGACGTTCATGCTGTCCATCGTATCACTAAAGGCATTGCTTACTCCACTCGTGAAGCTGACCATCGCCACCCGCTGGCTTGCGGTTAACGTTTCTCCAAGCTGGTCCTCCCACTCCGGATCGTGATTGTTGTTGTCATACGTCAGCAATTGACTGTTCACTTCCGGCGCTGCATCAAAAATCTCTTTGTAATACAGCGGCGTCATATAGACGTAATGCAAGGCATAGTTCTCCGTTATCCCGGCTACACGTATCTCATAAGGATCGTTGTCGCTGTTCTGGACGGTGAAAGTACTGCCGATCTTGAGATCAAACAGCTTGGCGAGCTTCTCGGTAATGATCGCACCGTCATCCGTCAGTGACAGTGTCTTCTCTTGCCCACGGGATTTCAGGACGATAAAGGAATCGATCTCCTCCGGCGATTGCGGCACGAACAAACTCACATCCTGGGCGTTCACCCCGGGGGCGGTCGCGGTCATCGCCTCTTGGGTCACATTCAAAATCCCCGTAATCTCCGGCGTATCCGCAATGCGCTTGTTATAATCCTCCAGCATGCTGCTATCGCCGTTATCGTCTTGAAATACAACCGTCGCTTGATGCTGCATGATCTTTCCGTATTGCAGCGGCGCGATATCCCCGATGGAATCCTTGAGACCGAAACCGGTCAGAATCAGAGCCGTGCAACCGGCAACGCCGCAGACAGTCATAAACATCCGCTGCTTGTAGCGGAACAGATTGCGGGCGGTTACTTTTCCAATAAAACCGAGTCGGTTCCACATCCAAGGCACTCGCTCCAGCCATATGCGGGATCCGTTCTTAGGCGCTCTTGGACGCATCAGGACCGAAGCGTTGCTTCGAAGTTCCACTCGTGTTGCCACATAAGCTGTCATGGTCGTACAGAGCACAGCCACGACAATCGAGATAATGCTGTAGCTGAGATAAAAACGGGTTCGCACATCCGGCAGATTATATAAAGCGCCGTAAGCATCATAGATAATCGCAGGAAACAAGGTGAAGCCGATAGCCAGTCCGGCTGCTGAGGCCGCAACACTGGCCAGCGTCGAATAGACCAGAAATTTTTTCATCACATCCCGGTTGCTGTATCCAAGTGCTTTCAAGGTTCCGATCTGCAGCCGCTGCTCCTCAACCATCCGAGTCATCGTTGTCAGGCTGACGAGGGCGGCGATCAGGAAAAAGAACACCGGGAATGCCGTTGCAATGGAAGATAAGCGGTCTGCATTATCGCTGTACTCGGTATACCCCGGATTGACGCTGCGGTCCATAACGTAGACTTTGGGCAGCTCGAGCTGATCCAGCTCCTTCTGTCCCTCAGCCACTTCCTTCTCGCCATCCGCGATTTCCCGTTCAGCTTTTACTTTTTCTTCATTAAATTTCTTTAGGCCCTCCTGGTACTCCTCCTGCCCTTCGCTAAGCTCCGCTTTCGCATCCGCGAGCTTGGCTTCCCCTGCCTGTTTAGCCGCAGCAAGCTCCTCCGTTCCTTGCTTCAACGAAGCTTCACCCTGCACAAGCTGACGCTCAGCTTCCCGAAGTTTGGCTTGTCCTTCTTTCAGCTCTGCTCGGCTTGCATGCAGCTTCTGCTGAGCGTTATCCAGTTGCAGGGAAGCTTCGTTTAAACCGCTCTGGAACGCAGAAGCAGCCTTTTGCAAAGCAGCGCCATCCAATGCGCCTCCCATGAAACCCGCAGTAGCTGCTCCTAGTTTCGGATCGGCCGCCTGAGCCGCCGAGAGCAGTTCTTTCCTCTGCTCTTCCGGTATGCCCTCCGGATCTAAACCGGAGATTTGCTGCAGCGCCTTCGCTAATTGCTGTCCTTGTGCCAGCTTCGGTGCCAGCTCCGACTTTTGTTGATCCAGTTGACTTTGACCCATCTTAAGCTGGGATTGTCCTTGCTCCAACTGCTGCCGATTCCGCTTCAGCTCCGCTCTGCCTTGGGCAAGCTTTTTGGCCGCGGAATCCAGCTTGGCTTGCCCCTGGTCCAGCTCGGTTTGAAGCTTGTTGACGCCATCGCGGTAGGATTGCTCGCCTTCATTCAGCTTGACCTTCGCATCATTTAACTTCTGCTCCGCATCGGCCAGCTGTTTCTTGGCATCCTCGATTTTGTCCATGGCCTCATCCAGCTTCTTCTGACCGTTGACACGAATCTCTGTCAGCCGCTCCTGCGGCATGGTCTCCAGTGCCAGTTCTACCGCTTCTTTGTGCCGTTTGATCTTCTCGTCATACTCAGGCGTATAGGGAGCTGATTCAGCTGTGTCTTGAAAGGTCAGGTAGGCTTCCGTATATACAGATAGTTTAAAGTCCTTCTCCGGTATAACGGCGAACACATCCGCTGTCCCCTTGCCGATGCCGCTCGTTCCCCGGCTCATGCTGCTGATGAACAGCGGACTCTTCGCCCTTCCCACAACCGTGTAAGTTAGGTGGTCAAACTTTTTCTTGAGGTTGACTTCCTGATTCGGATTGGTAAAGGTAATCTGATCCCCCAGTTTAAATTCATTTCCGCGGTCTCCTGCGTCGATGACGATTTCCCCTGTGGCCTCCGGCATTCGGCCTTCTGTAAGCACATATTGATTCAGATTATTTCCTGGGTCATAGGAGAGGACCTTCGCGATCCGCCCGCTGTCACCGAGGAATACGTCTGTACTATAGCCAGGTTGAACCTCATCCACTCCGGCAACCAACTTCAGCTTCTCGATATCGCTTTGTTCGAGACCCAAGGTGGACTGAACCTTAAGATCCATCAGCTTTAAATCGCTATAGTAGTGATCCGCGGTGTCCAGCATATCTGGACCCGTGGCTTTGATCCCCGCAAAAAAACCGACGCCGAGCATAATAATGGCAAAAATGGACAGAAACCGAGCTTTTGTCCGCGATATTTCCCGGAAAATATCAGTCCACAGCGCTCTTTTCTTCATGATATGTATCTCCCTACCACTCGATGTTGTCTACAGAAACGGGGGTCGGATTCAAAATCATATTCCGAACCTTGGCATTGTTGATCTCGATGACCCGATCCGCCATCGGCGTCAGGGCAGAATTATGCGTAATGACGATAACCGTCGTTCCGGTATGGCGGCAGGTGTCTTGGAGCAGCTTCAGCACCTGCTTTCCGGTATGGTAATCAAGCGCACCCGTGGGTTCATCGCAGAGAAGCAGCTTCGGCTGCTTGGCGAGTGCTCTGGCAATCGCTACCCGCTGCTGTTCCCCGCCGGACAGCTGTGCCGGAAAATTGTTCAGACGATTACCAAGGCCGACATCCCGTAGTACTTGTTCGGCGTCCAAAGCCCGGGGAGAAATCTGCGAAGCCAGTTCCACATTTTCTTTGGTCGTCAGATTGGGAACCAGGTTATAAAATTGAAACACAAATCCGACGTCATTGCGCCGATAGCCGGTCAACTCCTTGCTGTTAAACCTGGCAATATCCGTTCCATCCACCAGCACTTGTCCCTCATCCGCGGTATCCATGCCGCCCAATATATTCAGCACCGTGGATTTGCCTGCGCCGCTGGGACCGACAATGATCGCAAACTCGCCTTTTTCGATCTCCAGGTTGATTCCATCATTGGCTACAATGGTGGTCTCTCCCATCCGGTAGCGCTTATATTCATCCTTCATGCTCACAAAAGCCATGTTACTCCACTCCCAACTCATGGTTGCAATATCGGCTTGAATCGTTATGTAAACTTATGTAACCCAAATGGAGGCTTAACCGGAGATCTTGCCGTAGGGCTGTTCACCGTGTATTGATACGTCCTTCGACATCTGCCGCAATCATTGTGCTATGCCTCGTATCAGTGCATTTTCCGTTGTTAGATTCCTTGTTATAACGTTCATTCAGTGAGATCGTCCTTTAATCCAGTGTAGCATAAACAAATCGGCCAAAGAAAACGCAGCAGCCCCCGCGATGGCAATGTCACAGAATGTTCCAAATTCGAAATAGCCCGAGCAGCACAAAAAAAAGCGCTTCTTCACCTGCGAAGAAGCGCTTCTCTGATGGATTTAAAGTCAATCGATATGTCCGGTCAACTCCGCTGCCGGGATATCCTTGCCCTCGACCCAATCCCTGAACGAAAAATCAAGCGCACTGCCCTGAGCAAGCGAAGTCATGACTCTTCCTTCTTCGAAGGCGTACGAAAAGGTATGCAGCGTTCCGAACAAATCGTCGTAATCCGTAAAAAACAACGGGGACTCTCGCTCCTTAAACAAACCGAATGCTTCGATTTGGGTCAACTGTGTGGCATTCAGGCCATCGATGTAACGTTTACGCCCAAGGGAATGCTCGATGGAAGGCCTGTTCTTACCCGTCAACGCTTCGTAATGGTTAACGCAGGCGATTGCCGCCTCCCCGCCCGCACGGGTAATGACTTGATCCGGACTTGCTTCGACAACGGCCATGTTCCCTCGTGCATCTCCTATTGAAAAGTTATAGCAAGCCGCATGGGGAATATGGCGCAGCATATAAGACACTTCTTCTACGGTAGCGCATGATTCCAATATCATCCGAACGCCGACCCATGGCGACAGGCCCGTCCGGTATCCGTCAAAGCTCACAAAGTGCAGCCCGGCGGCAAGTCCCTTTTCATTAACCCCGTCATGCCGACCTATGGCCTGCAAATTATAACCTACGGTCGCCAAACCTTGTTCGGGTTGAGCCGCGGTAAAATAACCATCGTAAAACGCAGGCGTAAAATCGTAATTTCTTACGTAATACGAAGGGGTAATCATCGCCGAACAGCCCATGGCCGCGATTTTTGGAACATCGTATCCCCCTAGGAGAGCGGCGGCTTTGGGAAACGGCATTTCCAAGCCTTCCGCCAGTCCTTCAAGCTCCGATAGCAGCTGCGGGGCAAACTCGTTATAGATGCTCTTCAACTGTTCCGTATCGATCTCCGGTTTGGTGGCTGCTTCAAAAGTTTTTAATATCGGTTGATTTCGCAGGCTGCGACCCAGCTTAAGCCCGTTATAATAGTTATCTTCTCTAAGCTGCATGATGTGTACCGTGTAATCCGGCATTTTAACCCCTCCACCCCGGCGATTTCCATATGGGAATATATCCCTTATCCGATTATAAATGCAATTCATCCATCTTCCAATAAAAAGCTCCGACCCGGCTTGTTTACATGCTAGGAAGGAGCAGATTATTATACGCGGGGCAATTGTTCAAATACTTGAACGTATTGCTCATATTTTACGGACCAGGCCTCTTTGCGCGACTCCAGCGTCCTGCCATCCAGGAGAGCCCCAATGACGTCCAGACATACGTCCCAACCGGCAATATCCTTCGGTGTATGATCCGTAATTTTCGTTATCATCTCGATCAATACCAGACGACAGCCTTCGGCCTCGGGATGCAGCTCAAAACGCACCCGGTCCTCTCCCCACGTATACTCCAATACCGATAACTCCCGATAGTCCGTAATTTCAAATTCTTCGAACGTTCCGTCCTGCATATCAAATGTAATTCTGCCGCCTTGGCGCAAATCTTCCACTTTAAGCTCCGAGAACCATTGAGTCAGCTTGTCATTATCCGTCAGATAGGACCACACCTTCTCCACTGAATGCTTCAGGCGGCGTTCAAATCGGACGGTCGTTCCGAACTCGTCTTGCTGTACAACTGCCAGCATTTTTCATCCTCCTCAAGAATGTATTATTCAACATGGGTTCTTTCAATCAAATTACATTCCGATGTTCAAGGAGCTTCATCCTCATCCAGCAGTCTCTCCAGATCATCCAGCTTGTTCGTCCAGAATTGACGATAAGGCTCCAGCCAGTCATGGATTTCCTCCAGAGGCTTGGCATTCAGGCTGTACACATGCCTTTGAGCCTCTTTCCGCAGAGAGACTAGACCAGCCTCCCTCAAGATGCGCAAATGCTTTGATACGCCGGGTTGACTGAGCTGCACGAGATCTACCATCTCGCCCACCGTGTACTCTTTTACGCGCAGGTGGTCCAATATCATCCTGCGGTTCGGTTCTGCCAATACTTCAAAAAGGTTATCGTTCAACATGTTCATTATATTACTACACAGTTATATTTCTGTAAAGTTATATAAAAACAACACGATCTTTGAACAAACATAACACCTTCCTTATATTGAACCTATCCGCCGCTGCTCCCTCACGCCTGCCATCCCGAGAATCCCGCCGACTGGAAGTACTCGATGATTTTTATCCATCCCCGGTGGCTGGGTGCCCCCCTTCGGACTTTGATTCCAATTCCCATCAACCCCATATGCCCATCCTGCATCCGAAATATCAAAACGAACGATCCCGGCATCTTATCCATTCCTGCAGGACACTGCTTTCAATAAAGGGAAGAAACAGCAAACTTCTGCTGTTTCTTCCCTTCTTTATGATCAGATACTAAAAAATATTTTTGCATTGCCGATGTTATAGTTGAAACTTTATTCAAGGCCAATGCGTCATATTGTAGAGGAAAATAATAACAAAGCTAAATTTCAGGAGGTTGAGTGTGTGAAAAGAATATGGACTGCCTTGCTAGCAGCTATACTGTTAATCCCCATGACATTCCAATCGCAGGCACAGGCGGCAGTGAACATCAGCGTCTTGATTGACGGAGTCAAGCTGTATACGCCTCAAGCACCTATCATGATCCAAGGACGCGTCATGCTTCCGATGAGATCCATCTTCGAAGCCTTGGATGCATCGGTCAAGTGGAATCAAAAAACGAAAACCGTCACAGCCACCAAGAATGGCACAACCGTCATTCTAAAAATTAACTCCAAGACGGCCACCATCAATAACAAGACGGTAGCGCTGGATGTTCCGGCGAAAAACTTAAAAGGAAATACCATGGTTCCAGTGCGCTTCGTAAGTGAAGCCCTCGGCCAAAAAATCGGCTGGAATTCCAAAACGAAAACGGTCACCGTCAAAACAACGAACAATTCAGGCGGCGGTGGAAATAATACTGGTATCGTACCGGTGAATTATGTGACCCTTCGGGACATCGGCAACGCCGGCGACGGCCGCGATCTGCAGGTCAGCTTCTCCAAATCGTCGACCGAATCATTAATTTCGCATTACCGCGTGATGATTGTGAAGCAGTCCAAGACGTTAAACCAATCAGAGGCACAGCGCGTGTCCTCCGCAGCTTACACAACGGTATACCCGTCCGGCTCGGATCAGACTCTGACCCTCACGTCGGGTTCAAGGGATGTGGATAATGATCTTATCCGCGATAACCAGTCTTATAAAGCTTACGTATTGGCAGTTAGCAACACAGGCGGCACATATGCCCTTTCCTCGGCTTCTCCGTCGTTGACGCTGACCAACACCAATTCGGTGAACGGAGCAACCAACGTGAAGGCAAGCGATGTGAGCGACTACGGCGATGGCCGTGATCTGCAGGTCAGCTTCACACGTGCCCAGAACGAGAACAATGTAACCAACTATCGCGTATTTGCGGTAAAAACGAAGGATATTGCCAACTTTAATCTGGCGGCAGCCAAATCCGTCCCAAGCCAGAATTATACGACGGTGAGCAAAACCAGTACGACGAATACAACGCTGTCCACGACGCTGAGTTCTTCTGCTCGCGATACTTCAAACGAGCTCATCCGCAGCGGTGTCGCTTACACTGTGTTTGTCCTATCTGTCAGCAGCAACGAGAGTGTGCTTGCAAGCAACCTGTCTTCAGGTTCGTCTTCCATCACGCTCAACATGGGAACCGCAACGGTTCCATCCATTACGCAAGTGACGGATATCAGCGATTATGGTGATGGCCGCGACCTTCGGGTAAGCTTTAACAAGGTATCCAACGAATCCAACATTCACTCTTATCGCGTGTTTGTCGTAAAGGACAGCAATTACAGCAGCTTCAACTTGAGCAAAGCCAATGCTGTGTCCAGCTACAACTACACCCAAGTCAACAAAACCGGGAATAACATCAACAACTTGACGCTGGCGTCGGGTGCTAGAGACGTAGACGGAGCAACGATTCGCAACGGTGTGTACTATCGCGTATTCGTCATGGCCGTGGACTACAATAACTCCAATAACAACGTGCTGTCCGCTCCATCGAGCTCCATCATCTTGAGTTCCAGCACCAATCTGGGCGCAGTTACCAATCTGTCCGTCACTGACGTGAACAACTACAATGACGGACGCGATCTGCAGGTGTCATTCACCCAGCCGTCTGATCGTTCTAACATCAGCTATTACCAGGTATTCGTTGTAAAATCATCTGATAGTTATTTTGATCTGAATAGAGCCAATAACTTAAACAACAGCAATTATTACACTCAAATCAATAAGAACAACAGCAGCAACTACATTACTCAAACCCTGAATTCCAACAGCCGTGATATCGATGGAGAGCTGATTCGAAATGGTGTCAGCTATCGTGTATATGTCCTGTCCGTAGGATATTCGGGCAATAACAATGCATTATCCAATTACTCATCGATTACGCTTGGAAACAACAATCAGGGCAATGTAAACCCTGTTTCCACGCCAACCTTGTCCATTGTCGGCAATAATGGTAACGGAAGCGACCTAAGAGTCTCCTTCAATCCAGCAAATGGTGAAAACTTCATCGACTATTATCGGATTCTCGTTGTGAAGTCCTCCAAGAGCCTGACTGTGTCCCAAGCTTATGACAACGGGAATTATACCACGGTTAACAAAACCGGCAGAACTATCACTCGAGATTTGACCAACACGACCAAGGATTCTGATGGGGATCTCATTCAAAGAGGTTCAAGCTACCGGGTGTATGTCTTGTCGGTAGGCTACTCGAATTACGGCAAAGCACTTTCATCCGTCTCTCGTGACGTAACAATACAAGGCGTGACTGAAGTTGGTAAGGCTACGAACGTTACGGCAGCTGATGTGAGCGATAATAATAACGCAAGCGACTTGAAAGTATCGTTTACCAAGGCTGCAAATGAAACCAACATTAAGGAATACCGGATCATGGTCGTGAAACAAGCTAACGCTGGTAACTTTAATGTAGCTCAAGCTAACAATGTATCTTACTTCGACAGAGTACCGATCGGCTCCAATTTTGAGGACGTTCTGAGATCTGGAACAAGAGATGTTAACAATGAGACAATTCGCAATATGGTGGATTATCAAGTATTCGTATTGTCCGTAAGCAACAATGGTTCAATAAGCAATGCCCTGTCGGCACCATCTGCACCGATTAAGCTTACGGGTAGCGCTGTAACGGTTCCTTCGGACGTGTATGCCGGGATTGAAAGCACCAACGGCAACAGCAGCGACATTGTTGTCAAATTTAATCCTTCCTCAGGAAGTGTTAAAGAATATCGAATCATGGTCGTACCGAGCAACCAAAGTTTCGGACTGGACGACGCCAACAAAGTCACCAAGGAACAATTGTATACGAAGGTATCGCCATCTCCTAACAGAATCGAGCACAAATTGTCCGCAGGTTTAGCGGACGTCAACGGTGCAGCTATCGTAACTGGTACTAAATATAGGGTTTACATCCTTGCTGTAGCTGATGGCACTGTTTCTACCAACAACAGCATCTCCAATTCTTCTTCGGAGTTCGAAATCCCGAACCCGACCCGGACAACGGGCGTTACAGCCAAGCTGGATGCAAGCGGGAAGCTTCAAGTCGATTTCAAGAAGGCGATCGATGAGCGCAACATTACGGCATACCGCCTGTTGTTTGTAGAGAAAGACAACATCAAGAACTTCGATCTTAAAGCTGCAACGGCAGCCGCTGCGAAAGAGGATAAGAACGCAACAATAAAACCCGATGGCAAAGATATCTCGACTCTGATTGATATCCCTGCTAAAGATGCCTTCGGAAAAGACATACAAGACAATACGGAATACGCCGTTTATGTCTTGTCCGTACTGTCCAAAGATAAGAAAATCGCTTCGAGTGCTCAATCCGTAACACCTTTATCCGAAGCATCCAAAACGCTTGTTTTAATTAAAAAGCCTTAGTCGAAGGTAGAATAACATTCTATAACATAAGAGCTGTTCCTCCTGTCAAATATGACAGGAGGAACAGCTTTTTTTATCCCCTTCCACCCATCAAGCCCTCTTCTGTAACCACCTGCATCTCATAACTAATTTCTACATGATTTTATGACGAATTATCCGGGTACTTCCAAATGGGAAAATATGATAGTTTAAAGCCTACCTTTTTTAATGAGGTCGGAGACGGAGATGTGATTCTCAAGTTCCATTTTTGGAGCGGTGAGGTCATCACCTACAATCTTACAAAGAGCGGAAGCAGCGTAACCGGTAACGCCTCTTAGGACACATATATCATTAACGGCCTGTCGGGAACCTTCCCGCAGGCCGTATTGCACTCACCACCCCTACGTCCTGCGACGGCAGATGGGCAGCTGCATAATACTATTTGATTCCTAATTATTCAGCAGTGGAATGAACAAAAGCTCAAGCGACATCACTTGAGCTTTCATCTGTTTAGGCTTGAGACATATTTCGCTCAGCCAGAAACTTATCAATAATGGCCGAAATAACATTCATGCTGACAGGCTTGCTTACATACTCGTCCATGCCCATCCCTAAATATTTCTCGCGATCGCCTTTGATCGCATGGGCCGTGACGGCCACGATATAAGGCTCTTTTTCGGATGTTGCCGATTCTTTTATGGCGCGGACCGCTTCCGTTCCATCCATGAAGGGCATCTGAATGTCCATGAACACGATGTCATACGAGTAACGCTCGAGGGCTTCAACCGCCTCGAGTCCATTCTGGACGGTGGTCGAATTGTATCCCAGCTTCTCAATCATTTTCTTGAGGACTAACTGATTCACCTCATTATCCTCGGCAATTAAAATTTTCAGATCGTTTCCTAAGGAGTGATTCTCGTGAACGGCCTCATTCTCCTGTTTATTGCCAGCATTCGACTCAAACGAAAAATCAACCGTAAACGTAAAGACAGACCCCGGCTGGTTCTGATTCTTCTCATACCAGATATCTCCGCCCATCAACTGAACGAGTTTTTTACAGATCGCAAGCCCCAGTCCCGTCCCTTCCACCTTGCGGGTCATATAATGGTCCACTTGATAAAAGGGTTCAAATAGCTGCGCAACCTTCTCACTCGATACACCTATGCCTGTATCCATAACGGAGAATTGGATAAGGGCCGAGTTCCCTTGGTTCTCGACACACTGCACAGAGATGGAGACGGCGCCATTAGGTGTAAATTTAATGGCATTACTAAGCAGATTCATTAAGACCTGCCTCAGCTTCGTCACATCCCCATACACTTGATTCGGCACGTCAGAAGCTACAGAAGTGGTCACCTCAATATTTTTCTCCAGCGCCTTCGGAAGAATCAGGTTCAATGTCTCGGACAAAGCCGTTCTTAGGTTAAATGTTTCCTCCACCAGCTCTGTTCTGCCCGATTCGATTTTTGAAAAGTCTAAAATATCATTGATGATGTTCAGAAGGGTTGTCCCGCTTTTCTTAATGATCTGTACGTACTCCCGCTGCTCCTCATCAAGCTCCGTCTCAAGTATCAGGTCCGTCATCCCGATAACACCATTCATCGGCGTACGGATCTCATGGCTCATCATCGCCAGAAACTCGCTCTTGGCTTTATTTGTCTTCTCGGCTGCTTCCTTCTCGATGATGAGCCTCTTCTGCTCCGTCATGTCCTTGGCAATGATGTAAAAACCCACATTCTTGTTATGAATGACAATGGGTGCCAGTGTAGCGAGCACTTCAACCGTATGTCCGTCTTTGTGATGGATGACGTTAATGCCCTTCTCGACAGCAACATAATCAGCTGAAGCAGAAAGTACGCGGGTAAGGTTACGTTCACCAATCAAATTCGAGATCTTGGTTCCAATTAATTCCGGAATCTTATAACCAGTCAGTTGCTCTGCCATCTGGTTCCCGTTAATGATCCTCCCCTCCAGATTGAAGGAGATGATCGCATCATGGTTATACTTCTTCAGCGAAGTGTAGCGTTCAATACTCTCTTGGAGCTTTCGCTCGGCTATCTTGCTCTGGGTAATATCAACAATTTGCGAAATGAAAAATAAAGGGGTTTGATCCTTTTCGTCACGAACCAGAGAAACATGCATCGATGCCCAGATGCCATGGCCGTCTCTATGTACGAATTGTTTTTCCACCGCAATAGTTGAGGACGACTCGTCCAAAGACTGATACAATTTATCTTTATTATTAATGCAATCAGAATAAATATAATCGGTTGCCGGCTGTGACATCAATTCTTCTTCCGTGAAGCCAAACATTTTGCAAGCCGCAGGATTTACGCTGATCCAATTTCCTTCTATCGTAACCAGGGCAATGCCAATTGGAGCACTTTTGTAGACATGTTCAAACAAAGCCTGATGGCCAAAAATGTTGATATCACTCATACCCTGCACCTCCTGATACCGATTATTATACATCAGCATCTTCGAAATGGGGCTTTTTCAGAGTATTTTTATACTGCTAATCATTAGCAGCGTCATATCGGTAAATCAAACAAGAGACGTCATCCCCTGCATAGTGAAAATCCCACCACATTACCAAGCGATTCGCTCTCGTTCACGAAAATACTCCCCGCTCGCTCCATCATCCTCCAACGTCGCCAGCCATACAGCTGTATTTGCCCCTTCGGCAACGGTTAACGGAGCATCTGCACCGCCCATATCGGTCTGAACCCGACCCGGGCAAACCGCGTTTACCTTTATGCCGGTATCGGCTACTTCCTGCGAAAAGAGGCAGGTTAATGCATTCAGCATCGTTTTGGAGATGCGGTAAGCAGAGGATGACCCTTTTAAACCGTATCCTCCCTGCATCACTTCGAAGGCTCCAAGACCGGAAGAGATGTTTACGATGCGCCCGTAATGATGCAGCTTCATCATAGGAATCGCTGCCTGCGTCATACGCAAAACACCAAAAAAATTCGTTTCCAGCGTTGCGCGCATCACCGACTCCTCTACATCCAGCACAGAAACCCCCCGGTCTAAAATCACCCCGGCATTGTTCACCAGCACGTCCAGGCGGCCGTAATCTGACTGTATTCGCTCCATCATCCGTGCCACATCGTTGATTTCATGGACATCCGCCACGTACAGCTTCACAAGGAGCCCATCTGCAAGCAATTCTTGAACAGCCAGCCTCCCCTTCTCTTCGTCCCGGGATGTAATGACCACATGAAGTCCATTGGCAGCAAGCTGTCTTGCAATCTCTTTTCCAATTCCGCGGTTGCCTTTTACGTGACAATTCACTAATATGCACACGCAGCAGCTCCTTCTCATTCGGTTAACCGCATTGTAAACCATCACATCATGTGAAGGTCAATCCGGAATTCCACAAGCATATAAGACAAACGTCTATCGACGTACTCTCAAAGAAGACAGACCGCGTTTAGATGTTGTTTTTCTTGCGATATCAGGTAGGCCATGCTTCGAAGTTTATACTTTCTGATATCTAAAAAAGAACAGAGCTTAAGTCTGTAAAGACTACTCTGTCCTTTATCCGAGACCTGACAAAATCGTTCAAGTTATTTTACTCAGTACATGATGCAATCCCACTATCTCAAGTAGTCCATGGCATAAACATAATTTTTTGCCCATTCGGAAAAGGTTAGCTGCGGATCCCAAGTGACTGCACCCATCGCTTTGGCACATCCCCAATCCAATATACGCTGATGGAGCATATGCACCCTAAATCGATCAACAAAGCCTTCCTTATTTGCAGAGCCCTGTAAGTACATCTGTATAAAATGCCGCGCTACTTCCTGTTCCTCGAAATCCCAGTACATAATCACCATCTTAGGCAAATCCGCTGTTCCATCCCCAAAATATCCGGTTGTAAAATCAAAAATGCCGCTGATTCGCCACTCCTGACAATCCGTATCATACGCTACCAGCATATTTTCCGCCTTAAAATCCCCCATAACAAAAGTAGGTGAGCCATGCTTATCGAACTCATCCGCCGAGTCACGCAGTACCCCTTCTACCCATTCCGTATCGGTTGGAGTGATCTGGGAATATTGTTTGGCATCCTCCAACCAAAACCGAATTCGCTGGTAGAGCCACTCTTTATAAGATCCCTCAAACGGGCGAATCCTTTGCGTTTTCGGGTCGAGCTCGCCATACTGATCCACTTTCCAGCCGTGCATTTCATTTAAAATGTTAGCTGCTGAAGAGGCAATATCTATTCGATCGGCTGCATCAAGCCTTGCTCTAAGTTGTGGATCATTCATATGTACGCCTTGAAGACGAGGCATGATCGCGTAGCTCCAGCCGAATATATCGATGGATTCATCCAACAGATATGGGGCCGATAAAGGCAGTGATGTATACTCTTGCAAATAGTCCGTATAAAATTTCTCTTCAACCAACTGCCCTGCATAAAGAGGATTTCCCTTTAATACATAGCTTCCTTGGCTCGAGTTAATGAACAACGTCTGATTTCCTACTCCCTCAGACGTTTTCTCAGCTGAAATGAGGTTCCCTAGATGGTGTCTGTTCAGCATAGCTTGAAGCTGCTCATCCGTTACATGACCGATGGAGTTCGTTGAGAAAAAGATCTCTGTTGTCAATTAAAGCACCTCCTTAATAATTTTCGCTTCTGCGCCTTGCCAGGCATATATTTATTCACAAAAAATCCTATCATCAGATGATCCCAAACAGCTTCAGCAGCTTGTTACGGTTGCTATATAAGAATTCGATACACGGCGAATAATGCCCTCTACATCAATAGAAAACGCCTCTGTGTCATCAAACATCAGAGGCGTTTTCGCTCATTCATCGATTATTCAATTCTAGGATACATAACGGCCTATCGCCGCTTGATACACACTCTTAGGCCGAAGTCCAATAAGTTTGTCTGCCGGTTCTCCGTTATGAAACACAATCACCGTCGGCATGGACATAATGCCGAATTGAGCGGCAAGCTCCGGGGATTCGTCACAATCCACCTGATAGACATCCAGGCGACCCGCTTCTTCCTGACTCAGCTCATCCAGGATGGGAAGCAGCACTTTGCACGGCGGGCACCACTTGGCTCCAAATTCAACAAGAGTGACTCCATTCTGTTTAATCGCGCTTTGAAAGCTGGCTGCATCTATTTGTGATAAACTCATTTGCATTCCTCCGCTTCTTCCGATTCTCGTTCATCCAGAATCGATTGCATGCGTTCCTCCAGATTCATCTTGATATGATTCAGCTGGTGAATTTGCGCCTCGATCTCGGCAATTTTTTGACGGAAAATCGGGAACACCTCCGCGCAAAACGCCTCTTTATTTTTCAAGACGCAATGCAGGAAACCAGCGATCTGCTCGGTGGACAACCCCAGATTCAAATACAACTGGATAGTACGCACCTGTTCTTCTGCGAGGCTCGAATACTCCCGGTATCCGTTCTCGTTGCGAACCGGCATAAGCAGTCCTTGCTGTTCGTAGTATCGAAGCGAACGGATGCTGACTCCGGTACGGGCTGCAAGTTCTCCGATTTTCATGCTTCTACGCCTCCTAGATGAACGATTCGATTTCATTGTAAACCCTGACACTAGTGTCAGGGTCAAGCAAATTCAGCGAATATTTTAAAAGTGATCGTATTAGAAACGACGGAGATCTCCATCGAATGTTATTTTCTTTTCTTGGATTTGCCTTTGGAGCTTGTAGAAAGTTTGGGCCAACGACTTGACGGCACATGCTGGAGCATCGTATGGAATACAGTTCCCCACTGCTCTTCGTTCAGCCTACTGATGGGGAGCTCTCGATTCACCCCCAGCAATCGGACCAGCTTCGTAATCTGGGGAGGTGTGAATACGCCCGCTATGGCCACGAATAACGGCAGCCTCGAGTCCCGCAATCCGTAGGCTGCCAGCGCTGTAAACTTCGGCTGATGCTGCGTGGCAATGAGCGGCTTCTTCCTCCGGTTGATAGCTAGAATAGCGGAATCCACTTTGGGAGGCGGCGCAAAATGTTGAGGCGATATGGTTCGCACGAGCCGAATGTCGTAATGCATCCTCCAGCTTAAGATACGCGGATCTTGAACAGGAACTGCCGTAAAACGTTTGGCTGCACCCTTTTCCACAAGCAGCACGGCTCGCTGCAGCGGCACGCCGGGATGATCCAGCAGCCTCGCCATGATCGGCGTGGTGATCGAATACGGAATATTCGCCACGACGGCAAACGGACTTTTCGGAAGAGGAACCTCCAGGAAATCAGACTGCTTGACTCGAATGTTGCTTCCATCTTTTATCTTGCTGAACAGTTTATCCACAAACGCCGGATCGGTCTCGATCGCGAGCACATGTGCCGCCTTCTCTGCCAGCGGAAAGGTTAATGCCCCTGTCCCTGCTCCGATATCGAGAACGGTATCGGTGGATCGGATCTGGGCCAAATCGATCATATCATGAATCAGCCGTTTGCTGACTAATAAATGCTGCGCGGAAAAGTTAGACGGTTTCTTCAGCTTTTCCCGATGATTTTTATTATTTTTGGACACAAAAAAGCACCTCATTCATTCGTATAGTAATGAAAAAGGCACAGCACAAATAATCCTTCGCATTTTTACATGAAAATGGATGGATTTAGATGTTCTGTACCTTCATTAACGAATACGTATGAATGCGATGCAACACATGTTAGGACAATCCTCCCTTAGATGAAACGGATAAAATAACAACCACAGTATAGCATAGGCATTCCCCTGCCTCACGGGTACATTCTTTTAAAAAGATTTTTTACCGTCGGTCCATGCGCTGGGTATGGTATGTTGAGGAAGATAGGGTTCAATGGTTCCGAATTCTAATGAATATCAGTCAACTGGCATACTAGAAGGAGCAAACCGATATGGAAATCTATTTTACGAATGAAACTGTAGAATCAAACAGTGCCGATAACAATTACGTAAGAAACCAAATGATTGCGTATAATCTCAAGCACTTCCCAGACGACTTAAAAGGCCGGTATCAGGAAATCAATTTATTGTTGAGGAATGCGGACGGTCAGATTTTGGGTGGGATTATGGGGGAAATATGCTGGAACTGGCTGGAGATCCACTACTTATTTGTGGATGAACCATACCGTAAATCGGGGTACGGAGCCAAGCTGTTGAACGAGGTGGAAAAAATAGCGATAGAGAAGCAATGCGAGTTCGCAAAGTTGGATACACTTAGCTTTCAAGCCTTAGATTTTTACATCAAGCAGGGTTATGAGGTATATGGCAAGATCGAGAATGCCGGACGGCATACGCATTACTATTTGAAAAAGGAACTTTAAAAGAAGGCAGTAAAACCGCCTTCTCTGATCTTCCATCTCAGCTCTCCACCGACTTCTTCCCTTTTGATTTGCTGTTTGCCTTTTGCAGGTTTTGCTCGACCCGATATTGAACGATTCGGCGTATCAGGTCATAGGGCAAAGGCTTATCGATGGGAAATTGCAAGGTGCCTTTGGACTTATGATATTCCTTTAACTCATCTTGGAACGCCTCAATACCGCTAGGGGCCGGGTAAAAACCGATATGCTTCTTAAATGCCGCAAAATGCACCAAATTTCCGTGATAGTCGAAGGTCGGCATCTGATAGCTGATTTTTCCCTTCGCTTCCGGGGCCATCTCCTTGATCACTTGTCTTAATGTCTGGAGAATGCTTTGAACTTCGGGAGTGCAGCTTGAAATATATTCGTCAATCGACCCGTAAATGATTTTATCCTCTTTCATGGAATAACGTCCCTTTCACAGGTTAATAGGTTTCATAAACGAGATCAGCATTCATTTCCAGCCGTTTATCGCCTGTATCGCACACCAATCGAAACGTTCCGTCAGAATCCCGCTTGCCTCGCCAAATAAAACGAACGAATGGTTTAACATCTCACATACTTGCGTTTGAAACCAAGCTTCCCTCTCTCGACTTCTTTTCTAATATTTTCGGAAGCGCTCAGGATCTTGCTCTTATCGCCCCGCTTCATCTCTACCGGTCCTACGGCCTTTGCGGTCTCAACCGCCTTATCATGGAGCGGCAAATAAGATACGGCTACAGTGTACATGAAATTATTCATCGCGGATTTCGTTCGGTCCGGAGACTCATGGATGGTCTTTTCCACCAGTTCGAGCATGGCCGAGATTTTACTTTCCGGGAACTCACGATCGGGTCTGCTTCCGAGCAGCCAGCAGTAACAGCTCCACCCCGCCGACATTCTAAGCTCTTCGCCGCTTGCGATCCATTGATCAGCAACGTCCTGCGCGATATCCGCCTCTGCCAACGTTACGGCAACCACATAATCGGACAGCATATAAAAATAGGCCGCATCCATCCAACGATCATAATCCGCTGCCGTCATCGCTTTAGGGTCTGCAATGATGCCGGCAAAGTACATCGCGTCATAGTTTCCGGTGGCGTAAAGCTGCTCAGCCAAAGGCTGATTGATTTTGATTTTCTTGGCAATCGGCTTCATGGCGCCTGTTGCTACGCCAAAGAGCGGTTCATGCGCCCCATTGGACAGGTACATTTTCTTGAGCCGTTCCTTGCCGAGTGCTTCAAGCTCCGACATTACGGATTCCACATTCATGGTTCGACACTTCCTTCATTGGCTTAGTATGCAACTGCCGGGTAAGGCGGCAGGCCGCACTCCACATGACTTGAGTGTACAATAATAATGACGGCCAAGCCTAGTCTCTCTTGATGGAAAGTTCCGGATTCTGTTCAAGGTTTTAAGCAAAAAAACGGCGATTACTTCCCGATGGAATATCGGGAAGTAATCGCCGGCAGCAGAAGTTACATAGCCTCCGGTTCTTCCGACTGGACTTTCGGTGTCACCACTGACACGAGCAGTTCGTTTGCCGAAGAGATGAGCACGACGCCGTCAGGCAGTTTAAGGTCCCCGACATGTAAAGAATGCCCAATCTCCAGTTCGCTGATTTCAACAGGAATGGTGGCAGGAATACGGTCCGGGAAGGACTCAATCTCGATGAACGTGCTTTGTATTTGGACGACTCCTCCAAGTTTGGCTCCCTTGGCGGTACCGATGTAATCGAGATTCACTCTCGTGCGCACAACTTCATTTATATTAATACGTAAAAAGTCGACATGGATGTATTCACGAGTGATTGGATCACGCTGAACCGACTCCAGCAAAACCGGAAGCGGCTCCCGATCGTCAAAACAAAGCTCAAGGATTCCTCCTTTGCCGTTCCTTGCCCATTTGCCAAATTCTTTGGCGGACAGTTGAATCATCATATTCTCTTCCCCTGTGCCAAATACAATTGCCGGAATTCGCCCCGAAAGACGAAGCTGCTTAAGTCCGGTTTTGTTCATCGCGGCGCGCGTTTCTGCTCGTAAATTTACTCTCATCTCAACAACACTCCTCAGATTATCGTTATTTTGGGTGTACTCACCATCAATCATCCATAATGAACTACGGATTTCTCCCCCCGTAGCGGGGAAAGTAGGAGCACCATTGCATCACCTCCAGATAGACATTTAATGTAAAACGCTTTTATATATGCGAGAAGGCACCTCGTCCCATGGGAACGAAATGCCTAATTACTTGCTACCATATCATAGAAAAGGGGGGTTGTCGACAGCGGTGGTATGGGGGGTCCATTACAGGAAGGAATTCCGAGTGGTTATGATTATACGAAAAAGAGGAGCTTTCCGCCCCTCTGTGTAGTTCCATCAAAACATCTCATCTTTTTGTCCTGCCGTACATTTATCGAAAACCCCTTCAAAATTCAGACTCTTAGCGAGCCACGGAATCCCCTGGCAGCATAGTATGATTCCGCTCCATTGTGGTACACAAAGACAGTGTCGTAGCGGCGATCACAAAAAATGGCTCCGCCTAGTTTTCTAATACTGGCAGGTGTTACCACCCAGCTCGATGTTTTCAAATCGAAATTTCCAAGTTTTTGCAATTCCCGGTATTGTTCTTCCGATAGCAACTCTATGCCCATGGCGGTTGCCATTTCAACAGCACTATTCTTCGGTTTGTGTTCTTTTCTTGATTCCAGCGCTTCACGGTCGTAACAAATACTTCGGCGGCCTTTTGGACTCTCAGCTGAACAATCATAAAAAATGTATTCGCCCGTCTTGTTGTCATGACCTACAACATCCGGCTCTCCGCCGGTTATTTCCATCTCATGGAGTGACCATAGCTTTTCAGGATTTGCTTTAAGCTTTGTTTGTACGTCAGCCCATTCCAGGCCTATATGGCGATTCATGTTTTTCTCATAACGGGCTTTCAATGTTGTGAGTAGTTCTTCACGTTGTTCTGTTGACAATTCCTTTGCCAAGTTAGACTCCCCCTCATACAATTATGTGCGATACCTACCACGCCGTATAACTTTGAGCAACACTATCACATCTCATCTATTCTTTCCTCACCAACAACGTTACCGCTTCCACATGGCTTGTCTGCGGGAACATATCGACCGGCTGCGCCCATTCGATTTCATAGCCGCCCTCCAGCAGAACCTTGCAATCTTTCGCCAGGGTTGAAGGATTGCAAGAAACGTACACAAACCGCTTCGGCTTGGTGCGGAGCACTGTCTCCAAGAAGCGCGGGTCCAGGCCGGTGCGCGGTGGGTCGGCAATGATGACGTCCGGCTTCATGCCCTCCTTGACCCAGCGCGGCAGCAGTTCCTCTGCCTGGCCGACGTGAAAGCTCGCGTTAGCACGTCCATTTCGCTGCGCATTGGCCTTGGCATCCTCGACGGCTTCAGGGATCGCCTCGATCCCGCGCACCTCCTGGGCATAAGGCGCAAGCCACAGCCCGATCGTACCGGTTCCGCAGTAGGCGTCGATGACGGTTTCCTTCCCCGTCAATCCGGCTGCCCCCCGGACCGACTCATACAGCTTGACCGTCTGCTGCGGATTCAGCTGAAAGAACGCTCTGGGCGACAGCGAGAATTGCAGGTCGCTCAGCGATTCCTGCATGCTCTCGGCTCCCCACAGCGAGATCGTCCGGTCTCCGAAGATGAGCGAGGTTTTCTTCGGATTGATATTGAGTGAAATCCCGCTCACCTCCGGAATGGTAAGGCGCAGCAGACGAACGAGATCGTCCTGCCTTGGCAGCTTGCTTCCGGCCGTGACCAGTGTCACCTGAATCTCCCCGGATTGGAAGCCGTGGCGAACCACAATCGTCCGTACGCCGTCCTTGTTTCCATTCTCTTTGTGCAGCGGAATCCGCAATTCTTCGAGGACGGATTTGACCTTCTCCACCGCTTCATTCACCTTCGGGTGCTGAATCGGGCAGCCGCTAATGTCCACAATCGTATGGCTGTCCGCTTCATAGAGCCCTGCGATCACTTCATGGCCCTTCCGTTTCAGCTGCAGCTGTGCTTTATTCCGGTAATCCCATGGGTGCTCCATGCCAAGAATCGGCTTAAACTTCACGTCGTCACGTCCTGCGTATCGGCTGAATGCTTCACGCACGATATCCGTCTTGGCATGCAACTGTCCCTCATAAGAGATATGCTGAATTTGGCATCCGCCACAAATACCAAACACCGGGCAAGGAGGCTCAATACGGTGAGGCGAACGCTTCTCTACTTCTACCAGCTGTGCCTTAATAAATTTAGGCTGGACCTCTTTTACCTCGGCTTTGACGACTTCGTTCGTGATCGCTCCGTCAATAAACACTGCCTTGCGGCGGTAATAGCCGACTCCTTCGCCGTTGATCCCAAGCCGTTTGATCGTAACGACTATAATGTCACCGGCTTGCAGCTCATCTGCGTGCTCACGTCCAGATGAAGGCCTTGGCCCGCGTACTTCTTGCTTATGTTTATCGGATGGTTTCGCCTTCGAATACGATGAAGACAATAACGAATCCTTGTTCTTCCTATGTTCACGCTTAAAAGCCGGCTTGGCCCCAGCTTGGTTCGCTGCAGTCCGCTCACCCGGCTTATTCCCGTATGCCGTTGATTTGTTGTTTTTGGTTCCTTGTCCAGAACGTCGTTGTTCACTCATGCCTTGATTTCTCCATCCTTAATGGTATCGTGTCCAATATACCATGCCGAACCTGCGAATGCTAACGGGCCGTGTTCTTTTTCCCGATTTCATCGGTGTTCTTCTGCTTCCTTGGCGTCAACATCTTCACCGCGTAAAACCGCAAAAAAAATATTTTTGCAATTCGGAAACCAGAGGTGATCCCCCGGCGTATAATTCCATTATCATACATTCTCATATGGAGGTATCTTTTATGTCGTTTTTCAACAAAATGCTAGCCAGTGTAGGAATTGGAGCAGCCCAGATCGATACGCATCTCGAGAAATCCTCTTATTATCCGGGTGAAGAGGTACGCGGCATTATTCACATTAAGGGAGGGAACGTAGAGCAGACAGTCGACCGCATTTACTTGAAAGTGATGACGGAATATACCAAGGAAAGCGACGACAAGAAATACATAGAATCCTATACCCTTGCCAAAATCAATGTCTCCAGCCGCCTCACGTTGAAGCCTGGCGATCAACAGGAAATACCATTCTCTTTTCCCCTGCCGTTAGAAACACCGCTCACTATTTCACGGCAGCCGGTATGGATCCATACCGGACTCGATATCGATAATGCCATCGATCCGAAGGATCGTGATTTCATCGACGTTGAACCGAACGCGGACGCATCCGTTGTGTTTGACGCCGTGGAAGCCCTTGGCTTCAGCTTCAAAATAGCAACATGCGAATATCATCCTAGATTAGGCCGGGGTGTTCCATTTGTGCAAGAAATTGAATTTTATCCTGGCTCCTCCTATGCCGGCCATATCACAGAGCTTGAATTGATCCTCTATCCGGAGCAGGACGGCATTTCCGTTCTGGTCGAAGTCGACCGGAGAGGCAGAGGCGTTTCTGGCTGGCTCCAGCGATCACTCGATATGGATGAACAGCATTCCTGGGTAACCCTGGATCAACAGGATCTGGATCAAGGTCCATCCCACGTGGCCCAAATGCTTGACCGTGTCATCCGCAGATCGATCTAATGAAAAATGGCCCGCAAGGCAGCTCACTTGCTCCCAAGTGACACTCCTGCGGGTCATTGTTTTTTAATGAATGATATCGCTTGTTAAATAAAATAATGCGGGTACTTCTCGCGTAAAATATCCTGCTCCACAACGACAAGACGCAGATGACGCTCCATCACTTTCATGGCCTGCTCCGCTTGTTTATTGACGATCAGCTGATATATTTCCTTATGCTGCGAGATGATATGCTCCCAGTTTGAATCCTTGGACAGGCGAAGCAGCCGCAGACGGTTGAAATGAATATTCAATTGCTGCAGCATCTTCCAGGTCCGTTCTTTGCCCGTACCCTCAAACAGAATTTGATGGAACTCCTCGTCCAGCTCAAACAGCTTATAGAAATTATGGTTGCCCGCGCATACGTCCTGAAGCGCAATATTGGTTTCCAGACGGAAACGGAACTCTTCGGGGAAAAACTCACAGGCGAGCGCCACGATTTCCTTCTCGATCTTCTCCCGGATAAACCGGCCTTCCTCAACATGCCTGAGATTAATACGGGATACGATTGTCCCGCTTTGCGGAATGATGTCGAGCAGTTCCTCCTCGGCAAGTTTCATGAACGCTTCCCGGACCGGCGTTCGGCTGACGTTCAATTCATCCGCAATTTCTTTTTCCGAGATTTTCGTACCCGGCTCCAGCTCCAGATGGAATATCCGGTCCTTCAGTAGCTGATATGAATATTCCCTGGTAGAGCCTTTAATCTTTTGCTCTGTTGACATATATACGTTACCTCTTTCTCCTATGCTCTATGTTCTCTTTGCTTACGTTATCCTCCCTCTATATTACCTGAATCAAGGGCACGGACGGTATATCATGTACGGGAATCTTCGGAAAAAACTCTCGCAGCCGCTCCGCCACGCAGACCATACCGGGCTCCTCGCTGGCGGCATGGCCAAGCAGGAGCATGGACGGGTTTCGGCCTTGGGCCGCTGCATCGCCGATGTATTCGGGCGTCTCCCATTCCGGGCCTTCGCCGGCGATAAGAAGATCCAGCCGCTCATTCACACAAAGGGGAATGGCGTGCGTTCCGCCGCCCCGGTAGCCAACGGTTATGCCGATTCTGGAGCATGTTCCTCTTTGGTTCCCGATATAACGAAGATACGGAAAATTCAGCTTTCTTTTTATATCTTCCACAACATCTTGAACTGTCATTTCTCCGGGCAGTGTGACTACGGCCGCTGTCGGAAGGTACTTATCGATATATGGTTCCCAGTCCAGCGCCTGAACCAATCCCTGCGTAATCATGTCGGGAACGTACCTGTGAGGCGCATCATGAAACCGGTAAATCGTTAGATTGCCGGATTGGATCAGGTCTATTTTATCCTGGTGGACAGCACTTGCCTGCATCCCTTCCACTCCATCCTCATGGTGGCTGTAAAAGACCCCCTCATGGGTAATCACAAGGTTTGCTCCCGCTTGTATGGCTCTCTGTAAAACCGAATGCGAGGCGGCGAACGTGACGGCAATGCCATGAACGATGGCATCCGCGCTTCCAGCTACAACCCTGTCCACCGTGGATTCAAAGTGTCCCTGTCCCGCCGGTTCTGTTAACCGGTCGATTACGTCTTGAACGGTCACACTCAAATTAGAACAACCTCCTTGTCGTCAACATTGCAGGAGCATCGTAACCGTCCGAAGTTGAAAACAGGCTGCCTTTCCAAAAAGAAACGACAGCCTGTTGATCCGTTAGTTATTGTTGCTCTTTATAATTTTTATAAGTCTTATTCGCAATCTCCAGGTATTGTCCCACGCCCT